>NZ_KV826430.1:10695-220560 GCF_001835915.1 Streptococcus sp. HMSC034E12 | reverse complement strand
TATTGGCGACACGTTACACTTGCAGCAAGCGGTCGAGTTTGGCTCTCCGTTTGGAGTGTTGACCATTTGTTGCATGGCTAAAATCTCTTTTTAAATAAAACAAGTAACCCCTAGCAAAAAAGCTAGGGGTTTTTATTTGCTCAAAAAAATAAATTTTTTTATATTTTATTTTAAAAATATGTTACAATTCAAATATATAATAAAAATATTATATAAAAGGAGGAGTAATAAAATGAAACGATACAGTATTTTTGATGTTTCTGAATGGTTTTTGTCTAAAGAATCAATGACTCCTAAAAAGTTACAAAAATTATCTTATTATTTCGAAGCATGGTGCCATGCATTATTTAACTGTTCACTTATAAATGACACACACTTCGAAGCATGGGTACACGGTCCTGTATCTCCAGAACTTTATAACAAGTATAAAGAATATGGTTGGAATGATATTGAAAGAATCGAAGATAACTCATCAACATTTGAGCCTAAGGCATTAGACTTATTATGGTCTGTTTGGATGACATATGGTGATAAATCGGCTAATGAATTAGAAGCTTTGACACATAGTGAGACTCCTTGGAGAAACGCTCGAAAAGGCTTGAACGAGACAGAACCTAGCGATAATGAAATTTCAGCCGAAGATATGAGAGAGTACTATCTTTCCATCTATAGTGGAGATTAATTTTTTTGAAAAACTTAACTGATAAAAAGCGGGTTTCATCTGAAAAAGGAACTCGCTTAACTAATTCTAAAAATGAAACACTTTTTAAACTCGCAATTTGCGAACAATTAGACAATAATTTTTGTTTTAAAGACTTAAAAAATCCAGATATTAAACATTTGCATAAATTTATTGATGAGACTATCGGAAAGAATTTAACGATCTCTATTGTTGATAAATTATACCTACGAACTAAAGGTCAGATACAACAAGAAATTAATGGTAGAGATGTGATACATTATGGAAAAGATAATCAACCATTTCGGATATTTGGTTATTATAATTCTGATGGATATTTTAACATTACACGCATTGATCCGAAACATAAAACACATAAGTCCTAGCTATTTAAGCTAGGGCTCTTTTTTATTTTATGTTTATGAAAACTAGCGTCTTATAGCAAGATTTCCTTCTTAAGGGCTATTTTAAAAAAGTTGATTTTTTTGAGAAAAAGTGTTGACACTCACGGTGTACCGTGATATAATATAATCAGAAAGGAGGAAAGATATGAAAATATCAGAGATTGCCGATTTAATGGTAGCAACCGGAACCCTGTTGACAGGGATTGCAAGTGTTATCATGGCAATAAAAAAAGAGCCAAAAGAACGCAAAAGGTCGAAATCTAAGCGGTTCAAGTAGGCTCTGTAGGTCAGGGGCGAAAACCCCTGCTCCTACTTTGATTATATCATATCAAACGAAAAAATGAAATATTTACCAATATTCGTACTCGTGTTCTTTGTATTTATAGTAATCCTAAAGGATAAACGAAAGTGAAATCAGAAAGAATTCCAAAATGAGAGAAGAAATCCAAAAACTACTTGAAAGTAATGAAAGTACAAGCTCAATTGCTAAAGGAGCAGAGATTCCGTGGTCAACTGTAGCTGATTTAAGAAGTGGTAAAACAAGCATGGATAAAATGACGTTATTGACTGCCGAAAAATTGTATAGCTATGCAAGAGAGGTTTTGTCATAAAAACTAAAATATTTTAAGAACTTTTCAATGATGATAGATCGATTTTTTGTGTATAAAAAATCATGAAAATAGAAATAATTACTTTGCAAAAAATAAGGTAGGAAAAACAGTCCGCCCCAAATTCGCCCCAAAATATTTTTAAAGTTAGCCTGATTTAACCTGACGGAAAATCAAAAAAGCCCGATTTTACGGGCTTTTCCTTTGGTTATCATATATATCCTCTCTAAAAGCCTGTATTATCGGCTTTTTGCTTTTTGTCACCCAAAATTTACCCAAAAAGTTAGAAAAACAAGACAGAATATTTTAGAGCCGAGCGACGGCTCTTTTTGTTTAAATGCCTTTGGGAAAGATGTTTTGAAACAGCTTGACGATTTCATCAAATATGATATACTTGTTTTACAAGTAAATGATTAAAATTTTTGTAAGGAGTCAAAAAAGGATACAACAAAGTGGGAGAATACTGATTTTATAATCTTTCAGATTCCCCCACCGGCTCCATTGTTAAATATGGAAGATTACTCAAGAGGCTTAAGAGGCTGTGTTGGAAACGCAGTAGGCGTGTGAAAGCGTGCGTGGGTTCGAATCCCATGTCTTCCGTTTTGTTACAAAACGCTCGTTAGTGGCGTTTTTTCCTTACTAGAAGATAAAATGAGTGAAGAGAACGGATTCACTCATTTATTTTTTTGAAAAATATTGAAATTTTTCTGAAAAGTAGTAGACTGTTACTAGAAAGTTTGGAGGTTTCTTGTGAAATTATACGTACAATTGATGATTATTTTTTCGATTTCTTTGATAGGAGAAGGGATTTCCTATCTTTTTCATTTGCCTATTCCAGGAAGCATTATTGGCCTCATTCTTCTTTTTTCGGCTTTGCAATTTAAAATTTTCAGATTGCGGCATGTGAGTATGGTGGGAAATTTTTTATTAGCCAATATGACGATTCTATTTTTGCCGCCAGCGGTCGGAATTATGGATAAATTTCATGTCATTGCGCCTTATCTGCTGCCGATTGTTTTGATTATTGTTGGAGCGATTGTGATCAATGTGGTTGTCATTGCCGTGGTTGTTCATTTTATCAAAAATCGCTTTGAAGGAGATTACGGAGAAGGAGAAACAAGAAATGTCTAATTTGTGGGGCAATCCTTTATTTGGTTTGGCTTTATCAATCTTTGCTTATCTGGTAGGAATGTTGATTTTTCGCAGATTTCCGCATCCTTTGACAACCCCTTTACTTCTAGCCACCATATTTGTCATTGTATTTTTAAAATTGACAGGAATTTCTTACAAGAATTACTACGTAGGCGGGGCGTATTTGAATAATCTCATTGTGCCGTCAACGGTTGCACTGGGAATTCCTTTGTATAAAACATTTCATCTCATGAAACACCATGCTAGAAGCATTTTGATTGGTACTTTTATAGCGGTAGTAGTGAATACTAGTTTTACGGCCTTGGTCGCCAAGGCTTTTGGAATGGATTTTTTCTTAGCAATTTCACTCTTTCCCAAATCAGTAACAACAGCTATGGCGGTTGGAATTACAGATAAAATGCAAGGGCTGACGATAGTGACGTTGGTAGTTGTAGTTGCAACGGGAATCTTGACAAGTGTGATCGGTCCGACTGTTTTAAAAATCTTAAAAATCAAAGATCCTGTTGCAGTAGGCTTAGCTCTTGGAGGAACGGGACATGCTGTTGGGACAGGGACAGCCTTTAAATACGGACAAGTTGCAGGAGCTATGGCTGGTCTAGCTATTGGGGTGACAGGGATTATGTATGTGATTGTCAGTCCAATTGTTGCAAGTATTATTTTAAAATAGCAAAAGACGAGAATGACTGTGCTGTGACTATTTTTTGAAAGCAAGTATGTTTTCTGCCCCATTTCCTAAAAAACATGATATAATAGAGAGTAAAAACTTTTTGATAGAAAGACAGTTATGGATTTAAAAGATTATATTGCAACCATTGAAAATTACCCACAAGAAGGGATTTTATTTCGTGACATTAGCCCATTAATGGCAGATGGGAATGCCTACAGCTATGCCATTCGTGAAATTGTCCAATATGCTACGGACAAGAAAATTGACATGATTGTCGGTCCAGAAGCGCGTGGATTTATTGTTGGATGTCCGGTAGCTTATGAGCTTGGAGTTGGTTTTGCTCCAGTACGTAAGCCTGGGAAATTGCCTCGTGAGGTTATCTCAGCTAGTTATGAAAAAGAGTATGGTGTAGATACCTTAACAATGCACGCAGACTCTATCAAGCCTGGACAACGCGTACTGATTGTTGATGACCTTCTTGCAACGGGAGGAACGGTTAAAGCAACAATTGAAATGGTTGAACGTTTAGGTGGTATCGTTGCAGGTTGCGCTTTCCTTATTGAATTGGATAAATTGAAGGGACGCGAAGCTATTGGTAACTACGATTACAAAGTTCTCATGCATTATTAAGGTATAAGTAAAAGCTATATCTTGTTGTAAAAAAAGTATAATTGAAAACTATATCTCCTTTCAGTATAATAAAAGCAGAACGTAAAAGGAGATATTTTCATGCCTATTAAAATTGATAAGAAATTACCAGCTGTTGACATTTTAAGGATCTGAGAATATCTTTGTCATGGATGATGAGCGTGCAGAACACCAAGATATTCGTCCTCTGAATATCTTGATTTTGAATTTAATGCCGCAAAAACTAGTAACAGAAACGCAGTTGTTGCGTCATTTAGCAAATATGCCATTGCAACTTCGGATTGAATTTCTTTATATGACTTCTCATACCTTCAAAACGACACATGCGGACTATATGGAGACGTTTTATAAGACTTTTGATGAGATCAAGGGTCGTTATTTTGACGGTTTGATTGTCACTGGAGCGCCAGTCGAGCATTTGCCTTTTGAAGCAGTAGATTATTGGGAAGAATTTCGACAAGTTATTGACTGGTCCAAATCGCATGTTTACTCAACGTTGCATATTTGTTGGGGAGCGCAAGCGGCTCTTTATGCTCGTTATGGCATTGCCAAACACCAGATGAAGCGCAAGTTGTCCGGTATTTATAGTCAATCCACACCAGAAAAACCAAATTTGCTGTTTCGTGGTTTTGATGATGAATACGCAGCTCCTCATTCGCAGTATACAGAAGTTCGCAAAGAGGATATTTTAAATAAGAGTAATTTGGAAATTTTAGCTTGTGGAGAAGAAGTCGATGCCTCCGTTGTGGCAAGTCGTGATCTTCGCGAAGTGTATAGCTTTGGTCATTTGGAATATGACCGCGAGACCTTGGCAAAAGAATATTTGCGTGATGTAGACGAAGGGCTGAATCCGCGTATTCCAGAAAATTATTTCAAAAATGATGACGTTACTTCAGTCCCCTGTTTACGATGGAATCTGGCTGCGGCGCTGTTTTTCAACAATTGGATTAATTATGCTGTTTATCAAGAAACACCATTTGACTGGGAAAATGCAGCAAATGACGCTTCCTTGTTTGCTTATTTATAAGAGGTGCTATGACTTATTTATCAGCGTATAAGACGGGCAATTTAGTATTGCCAACTGAGCTTCTTTTTCATTTTCATGAGATATTTGATAATAGTGATGACTTTTTGGTCTGGCAATTTTTCTATTTGCAAAATACAACGTCGCTAGAAGAGATTTCTCCTGTTCAGATTGCGGAAAGTATTGGGAAATCCGTTGCAGAGGTCAATCGCTCTATGTCAAATTTGACAGAAAAAGGATTGTTGCAATATAAAACAATTGCCCTCAATGGTGAAATTGAGGCAGTTTTTGATGCACTGCCAGCGCTTGAACGATTGGATGAAATTGTAGAGAATCACTCAAGCGTTGCGCAAGCTATTTCTCAGAATGTTTTAAAAGACTTGGTTGAGACTTTTCAGCAAGAATTAGGTCGTCTCTTGACACCGTTTGAAATCGAGGATTTAACAAAGACGATTCAAGATGACAAGACCAGTCCTGAACTTGTTACTGCTGCTCTTCGTGAAGCTGTTTTTAATGGAAAGGCAAACTGGAAATACATCCAAGCTATTTTACGGAATTGGCGCCGTGAAGGCATTACAACAGTAGCACAGGTAGAAGCGAAGCGAGAAGAGCGTGAGGCGACAAATCCACAAAATATCACTGTCTCGGATGATTTTTTGAAGGCTATGGATTTGTGGCGAGATTAAGAAATCGGAGTTTATTCTCTTGGAATAGACTCTTTTTTTAGTTCCTTAAAAATGATATACTAAGTGAAACGATTATTTTAGAAATGAGTTATCATGCAAGTAAAGAATATCTCAAAACGTTTGAGAAAAGTGGCTGGTTTTGTACCACAGGATGCCAAAATCTTGGATGTAGGAAGTGACCACGCTTATTTACCGATTTATCTAATTCAGCAGGGGAGAATTTCCTCAGCCATTGCTGGTGAAGTTGTTGAGGGACCTTATCAGTCTGCGGTGACGAATGTGGCCGATAACCACATGTCCGATAAAATTTCTGTCCGCTTGGCAAATGGTCTGGTAGCTTTTGATAAAAAAGATCAGATTGACGTTATTATCATTGCAGGGATGGGAGGACGATTGATAGCAGATATTTTAGACAATGGCAGTGCGAAATTGGCATCTGTTAAGCGTCTGATTCTTCAGCCTAACAATCGGGAAGATGAACTTCGCAGGTGGTTGTGTGGTCATGATTTTCAAATTACAGAAGAAGCTATTGTGGAAGAAAATGGGAAATTTTACGAGATAATGATAGCTGAACAGGGGCATCAAGTGTTGAATGCTGAACAAGAACGCTTCGGACCTTATCTAATGAGAGAGCAATCAGCTGTTTTTCTAGATAAATGGCAGCGAGAAGTAGACAAGCTGGAAAAAGCTTTGGCTAAAATCCCCGAGAAAAATCTAACGGAACGCTCTGCTATGTCCCAAAGAATCAAGCAAATCAAGGAGGTACTGCATGCTGGCAAGTGATGTTATTAACCGTTATGAAGCATACTGTCCTAAGGATCTGTCCATGACGGGAGATGTCTGTGGACTGCAAATTGGAACTATGAATAAGGAAGTTAAGCGAGTACTGGTAGCTTTGGATATCCGCGAGCAGACAGTTGCAGAGGCGATTGAAAAAGATGTAGATTTGATTTTGGTTAAGCACGCACCGATCTTTCGGCCTATTAAGGATTTAGTGGTAGACCGACCTCAGAATCAGATTTACATCGATCTGATTAAGCACGATATTGCAGTCTATGTCAGCCATACCAATATTGATATTGTGGATGACGGTCTCAATGACTGGTTCTGTGATCTACTAGAAATCACTGATACGGATTATCTTAGCGAAACGGTTCCTGAACACGGCATTGGTCGTATTGGCAAGATTGCACCTCAGACTTTTGGAGAATTTGCAGGCAAGGTTAAGGAAACTTTTGGTCTGGATAGTTTGCGTTTGGTGACTTATTCGGATGTGGATTTGGAGCAAATGATTGAGAAAGTGGCGATCTGTGGTGGCAGTGGTCAGTCCTTTTACAAGGAGGCTTTAGCACAGGGCGCTCAGCTTTATATTACAGGTGATATTTACTACCATACAGCACAGGATATGCTGAGCGAGGGGCTTCTAGCTTTGGATCCGGGTCACCATATAGAAGTGCTCTTTGTAGAAAAATTAGTTGAAAAATTTCAAGACTGGAAAGTAGAAGAGAGTTGGGAAGTTGAATTTTTAGCCAGTCAGGTTTCTACAAATCCGTTTAAACATATCTAAGTAGGAAATTGTATGAAAAAAGTAGCGATTATCGGAGCAGGGATTGTCGGATCGACTGCTGCTTATTATCTATCGAAAAATTCTATCTTTCAGGTGACCATTTTTGATCATGGAATAGGTCAGGCAACCAAGGCAGCAGCTGGTATTATCAGCCCATGGTTTTCCAAACGGCGTAATAAAGCGTGGTATCGTATGGCACGACTGGGAGCAGATTTTTATCTGGATTTGATAGCTGATTTACAGAAGGACGGTTTTGCAACGAAGTTTTATCAGCAAACTGGCGTCTTTTTATTGAAGAAAAAAGAGAAAAGTCTGGAGACGCTCTATGAGTTAGCAAACCAACGGCGGCATGAGTCGCAACTAATTGGTAACTTGCAGTTATTTTCACGAGCGGAAGCAATGGAGTACTTTCCGGGGCTTCAAGGTTTTGACCGGCTGCTCTATGCTTCTGGAGGAGCACGCGTGGACGGTTCTTTATTGACTCAGATTCTGCTTGCGGCTAGTGGTGCAAACCTAATCCAAAAGAAAGTAAATTTGGATATTCGAGATGATGCTTGCTGGATTAATCGTTCTTGTTTTGATCAAGTTATATTAGCAACAGGAGCGTGGTTGCCTGAGCTGTTGAAACCACTAGGTTATCAAGTGGATGTTTGTCCACAAAAAGGTCAATTACGAGATTATCAGACTGGTCTGGTGACAAATGATTATCCAGTGGTCATGCCAGAAGGAGAGCTAGATATTATTCCTTTTCAAAATGGCAAAATCAGTCTGGGCGCTACTCACGAAAATGAAATGGGCTATGATTTAAGAGTGGATCAAGACTTGCTGGATAAAATGGAACAGGAAGCTTTTTACTATTTTCCTAGCTTGTCTCAAGCAAACAGAATGAGCGAACGGGTCGGAATTCGAGCCTATACTAGTGACTTTTCTCCCTTCTTTGGTCAGGTACCAGATCTTCAGCAGGTATTTGCAGCTAGTGGCTTAGGCTCTTCTGGCTTGACGACGGGTCCTCTCATCGGATATCATTTAGCTCAGATGGTTCAGGGAAAAAGTGGCAGTTTAAATCCAGCGGATTATCCTATTGAAAGATATATTAAGAAAGAGAAATAGATGACAGAAAAAATTTTAAATTGGGTTAATATTTGTGTGAAAAAAGGGGACAAAGTTCTTTTGCTTAACCGCCAGCATGATGATTTTAAAGGCTGGATTCAACCAGGTGGGAAAGTTGAGTTTCCAGAATCTTTTTTTGAAGCAGCTGTGCGAGAGTTGAAAGAGGAAACAGGATTGATAGCTTTGAATTTACAGCTTAAAGGCATTTCAGGTTTTACCAATCCGACAAAAGCAGAGCGTTATGTCTATTATGATTTTCTATGTGAGAATTTTGAAGGAGAACTACTAACAAAATCACGAGAAGGTCAGCCAAAATGGTGGTCAATTGATGAACTGGATTCAATATCTATGCAGGCCGACATCAGAGATAGGCTTCCTTTGTACTGGCGAAAAGGCTCCTTTGAGCGGATTCACTATTGGGATGAAGAGAACCATTGCATCAAAGAAACCAAGACGATATTGTATGATGAAAGATAATGAGGAGATGAAGTTGTTATGAACTGGTTGCAGGAGCAGCCTGTGGTGCTGCAGGCTTTTTTTGGCGGGACTCTTTACATGGAGCTGCACCATTGTAGGCTCTGCGGTTGTCTTTTTCTTTAAAACAGTCAGTCGTAAGCTGCTGGATATTATGATGGGATTTGCAGCTGGTGTCATGATTGCAGCTTCATTTTGGTAGCTCTTGCAGCCTTCAATTGAGTATGCAAAAGGTAACTATGGAGTGTGGTCCTGGATGCCAGCCGCCCTTGGTTTTCTGTTGGGTGGTTTCTTCTTGCGCTTTATTGATGCGGTAGTACCTCATTTACACCTTAGCAAGAAGGATGTATCTGAGGCAGAAAGTCTGCCGGAGCACAGCCGGAATAAACTGTCCAAAACGGCCCTGCTTTTTCTGGCTATTACCATACACAATTTTCCAGAAGGCTTGGCAGTAGGAGTGACCTTTGGTGTCTTATCCAGCAATTCCAGCCCAGAAGTCTTTATCGGAGCTGTAGGTCTGGCTCTGGGAATCGGTCTCCAAAATGTGCCGGAAGGAGCAGCCTTGTCCATTCCTATACGGACAGACGGGGAATCGCGTCTTAAAGCTTTTTACTGGGGTTCAATGACGGCTATTCTACCCTATTCCCTGTCTTTTGCGGCGGGAGCTATGATTTTCGTCGTCGTGGAGGAGTTGATACCAGATTCTCAGACAAATGGCAATACAGATGTTGCAACTTTAGGTCTCATGGTGGGCTTTGTACTGATGATGGTATTGGATGTGGCTTTGAGATAGCAGATGCTTTTTTAAAATTAGGCGTCTATTTTATCAGTTTGCCTAGATAACAACAGTTCTATCTTGGCAGATTTTTGGTTCCGTTTTTAATTTTTATTAAGTATGAAAAGCCTTGAATGAAAATGCTCTCTTTCTTGAAGGATGACATCCGCTTTCAAAAATGGTAAAATAAGGAGAATACATTTAAGAGAGGAAACTCATTATGAAAGGTATTATCCTTGCAGGTGGTTCTGGTACACGTTTATATCCTTTGACTAGAGCTGCATCTAAACAACTCATGCCGGTTTATGACAAACCCATGATTTATTATCCATTGTCAACCCTCATGCTAGCTGGTATCAAGGATATCTTGATTATCTCAACACCAACAGATCTTCCTCGCTTTGAGGATTTGTTGGGTGATGGCTCGGAGTTTGGCATCAAACTTTCTTATGCTGAGCAACCAAGTCCAGATGGTTTGGCTCAAGCCTTTATTATTGGTGCCGACTTTATCGGTGATGACCATGTGGCTTTGATTTTAGGTGATAATATTTATCATGGACCAGGCCTTAGCAAAATGCTTCAAAAGGCTGCTTCAAAGGAAAAAGGAGCGACTGTTTTTGGTTACCAAGTGAAAGATCCAGAACGTTTTGGTGTGGTTGAATTTGATGACAATATGAATGCAATCTCTATTGAAGAAAAACCAGAACAACCACGTTCTAACTATGCAGTTACAGGACTTTATTTCTATGACAATGACGTAGTAGAAATTGCTAAAAATATCAAGCCTAGTCCACGTGGAGAGCTGGAAATCACTGATGTCAATAAGGCTTACTTAGACCGCGGCGATTTGTCTGTTGAGCTTATGGGACGTGGTTTTGCTTGGTTGGACACTGGTACACATGAGAGCTTGTTAGAAGCTGCTCAATACATTGAAACCGTTCAACGTATGCAAAATGTGCAAGTAGCAAACTTAGAAGAAATTGCCTACCGTATGGGTTATATTACCAAAGAACAAGTGCATGATTTGGCACAATCACTTAAAAAGAACGAATACGGTCATTACTTATTGCGCTTGATTGGAGAAGAATAAAACATGTCTGAACAATTTTTTGAAAAGAAATTAGTAGCCCGTAAGATTGAAGCCATTCCTGGCATGCTGGAATTTGATATTCCAGTACATGGAGACAATCGTGGCTGGTTCAAGGAAAACTTTCAAAAAGAAAAAATGGTGCCCCTTGGTTTTCCAGAAAGCTTTTTTGCAGAAGGTAAGCTTCAAAACAATGTCAGCTTTTCCCGCAAAAATGTGCTCCGTGGACTCCATGCAGAACCTTGGGACAAGTACATTTCTGTCGCAGATGGCGGAAAAGTTCTCGGTTCTTGGGTTGATTTGCGTGAAGGGGAAACATTCGGAAATACCTACCAAACGGTTATTGATGCCAGCAAAGGGATTTTCGTTCCTCGCGGTGTAGCAAATGGCTTTCAAGTGTTGTCAGATACGGTTTCTTATAGCTATTTGGTCAATGACTACTGGGCATTGGAATTAAAACCTAAGTATGCCTTTGTCAACTATGCTGACCCTGCTCTTGGGATTGAATGGGAAAGTCTTGATCAGGCAGAAGTTTCTGAAGCAGATAAGAATCATCCAATGCTTAAGGATGTTAAACCTTTGACCAAAGATATGTTATAATACCCTCAGAAAATAGGAGAAAATCTTTTCATGACTGAATATAAAAATATTGTAGTGACAGGTGGTGCTGGTTTTATCGGTTCTAACTTTGTTCACTATGTGTACAATAACTTTCCAGATGTGCATATCACAGTTCTGGATAAGCTAACTTATGCTGGTAATCGTGCCAACATTGAAGAAATTCTAGGCGACCGAGTGGAGTTAGTCGTTGGAGATATTGCAGATGCAGCAATTGTTGATCAAGTAGCTAAGAATGCGGATGCAATTGTTCACTATGCAGCCGAAAGTCATAATGACAATTCTCTCAAAGATCCATCCCCATTTATCTTCACCAACTTTGTAGGCACATACACACTCTTAGAAGCAGTTCGTAAATACGACATTCGTTTCCATCATGTGTCGACTGACGAAGTTTACGGAGACCTTCCTCTTCGTGAAGATCTTCCAGGTCACGGTGAAGGACTGGGTGAAAAATTCACACCAGAAACGAAGTACAATCCAAGTTCACCTTATTCTTCAACTAAGGCAGCTTCTGATTTGATTGTCAAGGCTTGGGTGCGCTCTTTCGGTGTTAAGGCCACCATCTCTAACTGTTCAAACAACTACGGACCATATCAACACATCGAAAAATTCATTCCGCGTCAGATTACCAATATCCTTTCAGGCATTCGTCCAAAACTTTATGGTGAAGGAAAGAATGTTCGTGACTGGATTCATACTAATGACCATTCATCAGGGGTTTGGACCATTCTCACAAAAGGGAAGATTGGTGAAACCTACCTAATTGGTGCAGACGGTGAGAAGAATAACAAAGAAGTGCTAGAGCTCATTCTTAAAGAAATGGGACAACCAGCTGACGCTTACGATCGTGTAACAGACCGTGCGGGTCACGACCTGCGCTATGCTATTGATGCTAGTAAGTTGCGTAATGAACTTGGCTGGAAACCTGAATTTACTAACTTTGAAGCTGGTTTGAAAGAAACTATAAAATGGTATACAGACCACCAAGATTGGTGGAAAGCTGAAAAAGAAGCTGTCGAAGCTAACTATGCTAAGACTCAAAAAGTGTTGAAATAAACTCTATTATTGAAGCATTGTCTTTAAAGGAGAATCATGAAACATAAAATTTTAGTAACAGGTGGAGCCGGATTTATCGGAACGCATACCGTTATTGAGTTAATCAATGCTGGACACGAAGTTGTTATTGTTGATAATTTAGTGAACAGCAGCAAAAAAAGTGTAGAAGTTGTAGAACAAATTGTTGGTCAAAAAATTCCATTTTATCAAGTGGACATTCGTGATAAGAAAGCCTTACTTGAAATCTTTAAAGCAGAACAACCAACAGGTGTGATTCATTTTGCAGCGTTGAAAGCAGTTGGTGAATCAACACAAATTCCATTGACTTATTACGAAAACAACATTACAGGAACATTGACATTGCTACGCGTCATGGAAGAAGTCAATTGCAAAAATATCATTTTCAGCTCTTCTGCAACTGTCTATGGAGATCCTCATACCGTTCCAATTTTAGAAGATTTTCCTCTGTCAGTCACCAATCCTTACGGACGTACAAAACTGATGATTGAAGAAATGCTGACGGATATTTACAAATCTGATGCAAACTGGAATGTTGTCTTGCTTCGGTATTTTAATCCAATTGGTGCTCATGAAAGTGGTGATTTGGGTGAAAATCCAAATGGCATTCCAAATAATCTCTTGCCATATGTGACGCAGGTTGCTGTTGGAAAATTAAAAGAAGTGCAAGTATTTGGCAATGACTATCCAACAGTTGACGGTACCGGCGTTCGTGACTATATTCACGTGGTGGATTTGGCAAAAGGACATGTGGCTGCTCTGCAAAAAATTGAAGGAACTGCTGGTCTAAATATCTATAACCTTGGTACCGGTAAAGGATACTCTGTTTTAGAAATTATCCAAAATATGGAAAAAGCAGTCGGCAAACCAATTCCTTACAAGATTGTTGACCGCCGCCCTGGTGACATTGCAACTTGCTATGCTGACTCTACCAAAGCAAAAGAAGAGCTTGGTTGGGAAGCACAATTTGATATTACGCGTATGTGTCAAGATGCTTGGCATTGGCAAAGCAAACACCCAAATGGATTTGATGACTAAATAAAAAATATGTCAAATAGTAGACGAGGCTGGGATAGTAGTTTCTCAGCCTCGCTTATTAAATAGAAATAAGCTTGATGCACAGTAGTTGATTGTTCAAAACATTGCGTTGAAGTTGCGAATAATGCTTGCGAGGTAAGGTTAATTTTGTTTCCTAGTCAAACTCGTAAGAAGTACCTAATCAGCCTTGTGGAAGTTGACCAGAATTCACTGTTCTGAGGTTTTTGCGTGATGACTTGAAAGTAAGCTTACTAAAAAAAGTAGAAAACCAGTTAAGTATTTTTTTTGAAGAATGATTTACTTTCTGTTAAACTAAAAATATGGAACATCATTTTAATCATAAGGCAGAATCATTCGATTCTCCCAAAAATATATTTATTGCTGATCTCATTCGCCAGGAAGTGGAAAAAAATAGTAGATTTTTCTGACAAGCGCATTTTGGATTTTGGCGGTGGTACAGGCTTGGTGACTCTGCCATTAGCGGCACAATCCAAGTCAGTCATGCTTGTTGATATTTCAGATAAAATGCTTGATCAAGCTCGCCTAAAAGTGGAAAAGCAAGCCATTGATAATGTTTATTTGTTACAGCAGGATTTGTTGACAAACCCATTAAATCAATTATTTGACATCATCGTGGTTAGTCGTGTTCTTCATCATATGCCAAATGTTGAGAAGACTCTAGCAATGTTTAGAAATCATCTTGTAGAGGACGGACAGCTTTTTATTGCAGATTTTGTTAAAACAGACGTAAATCATCATGGCTTTCATCTTGATGAATTGGAAGAAAACTTATCTCAGAATGGTTTTCTGCCTGTCAAATCTCAGATAATTTATAGTGCAGAGGAACTCTTTTTAGGAAATTATGCGGAGCTTTTCTTGACATTAGCACAAAATCACTCGTTTGTATGATGAGTGATTTTGGTTTGTCTTTATAGTAAATTTCTTGTTTCTTTTATGGAAATAGTAGAAAATGCCGTGTGGATATAGTATAATGGGGTTATATAATTTTTAAGGAGAATGAGATTAAGTGAAATCTTCGGATTTATTGATTATTATCCCTGCCTACAATGAAGAAGGCTCTATTGAAAATGTTGTAAATAATATTATTCAAAATTATTCACAATATGATTATGTGATTATCAATGACGGTTCAAAAGATAGAACATCAGCCATTTGCCATGCAAACAGTTATAATATTGTGGATTTGCCGGTCAATTTAGGATTGGCAGGCGCATTTCAAACAGGACTTAGATATGCTTATGAGCAAGGCTATAAAAAGGCAGTGCAGTTTGACGCAGATGGTCAACATTTGCCTGAGTATATCTCAGTTTTAGAAGCAAAAATGAACGAAGGCTATGAAATGGTTATCGGATCTCGTTTTGTGACGGAAAAGCGCGAAACGTCTTTGCGGATGATGGGGAATATTCTCATTAGCGCAGCCATTAAATTAACCACAGGAAAGACAATCAATGATCCAACTTCTGGTATGCGGATGTTTTCTGAAGGACTTATCAAAGAATTTGCTCTCAATATCAATTATGGACCTGAGCCAGATACCGTCTCATATCTAATTCGTCATGGTGTAAAAGTAGCAGAAGCCCAAGTGCGAATGGAAGAGAGACAAGCTGGTGAGAGTTATCTGACACTTTCTCGCTCTATTCAATATATGACGCATATGTTTGTATCTATCTTGATTATTCAAAATTTCAGAAAGAGAGGGTAGACATTAAATGACTATTTGGTTTCAAATTGTATTGATTTTTGTCTCTATTATGACTTGTGCCTTTATTTTACGTAGCATTCGAAAATCACAAGTTCAAATCAACGATGCTATATTTTGGGTGTTTTTCTCTTTAATTCTATTAGTATTTAGCATCTTCCCAAGTTTAGCGGAAGCAATTGCAAGTGCATTAGGAATTGTATCAGCAGTCAATTTTATCTTTTTATTTGTCATTTTCTTATTGCTCATCAATCAATTCCAACTTACTATTAAATTATCAAAATTAGATACGAAATTTAAAAATTTAGTTCAAACAATCGCACTGAGGGAGAAAGATGAAAATAAAAACTAATCCTTCTGCTAAAGAGATTTATTTTTGGAATTTATTGGGGAATTTAGCCGCTTCAGGAGTTTCTGTCCTTTATCTACTGATTGTAACAAGATTAACTTCTGCCAAAGTAGCAGACCAATTTAGCTTGGCGAATTCCATTGGGACTCTTTGGATTGTTATCGGACTTTTCCAAGTCAGAAATTATCAAGGAACGGATGTGAATCAAAAGCATTCTTTCATAGGATATTTTCAAACTAGGTTGATAACAATTTTAGCGATGTTGGTTACATTGTATCCCTATTTATATATTGTCGGAGAAGACCGTTATTCTTTTGAAACGATTTTACTGACATTTTTAATGATTTTGTATCGTATGTGGGATGCGGTATCTGATTTATTTCAAGGCTTATTTCAACAAAGAGAACGTATGGATATAGCTGGGAAAACAATGTTTTACCGTTATTCCACTAGTGTAGTTGTCCTGTTTCTTAGTATTTTGCTTTCGAAGTCTGTGATTGTAGGTTTATTTTCTTTAGTCATTTGGAATGGCATAGTTATCATTTTTTATGAAACCAGTTTTCTTAAGTATTTTGAAACGATTCAATGGAAAGAACTCTTCTCTAGGAATTACAAAAAAGATATAAAAGATATTTTTCTGGCTTGTTGGCCATTATTTGTGAATGGATTTATTTTATTATATATTTTAAACGAGCCTAAGATTATTATTGAAAAAGGCCTAAATCAAGGAGTTTTGCAGACTGGCATGCAACGTGATTTTAACATTCTTTTTATGCCTGTTTTTTTTATGAGCCTCATTATTTTAATGGTTAGACCTCTGATAACCCAAATGGCTATTTTGTGGAATCGAGAAAAGTATGCAGAATTTTCTCTAATTGTGAAAAAACTCTTGCTCTATTTATTTATAGGTGGGATAGCCGTTACGATAGTGGCTTACTTCATAGGCACCCCAATTCTTAGTTTAGTATTTGGAGTGGCATTATCACAGTACACTCTTCCTTTTGCAATTCTAATCTTTGCAGGAGTTTTATATGCCTTAGCCATTGTTTTTGAAAATATTCTAACTATTATTCGAAAACAGCACTTATTAGTAGGTTTATATATCGTTTTATTAGTTATCACTAAGTTGGTAACAGAACCATTTATTTATCATTATCATATGTTAGGTGCAGCACTCAGCTTTCTGATTGTTATGACCGCTTATTTAGTCGGTATTTTTGGTATTTATATGGTAGTTGGGAGAAAAAGGAAATAAGAATGAAATATGATTTAACTGTCATTATTCCTGTTTATAATACAGAAAAATATTTAAGAAGATGCTTAGATAGTATTGTTCATCAAGATAATTTAAAAGATTGCTCTTTACGCGTTATTTGCGTCAATGACGGGAGTACTGATCGTTCGGAAGAAATTATTAAGGAGTATGCTGCAAAATATCCATTTATCGAATTGTTTTCAAAGGAAAATGGAGGACTTGCAGATGTTCGTAATTTTGGTCTTGCTCACATTGAAGATAGTTTGTATACTGTTTCACTCGATTCAGATGATTTTTGGGAAGAATCATTTATTACAGAATTTTTAAAGGTTAAAGAGCAAGGAGCAGATATAATATTTTTTGATATTAATTTAGTAGACTTTCAAGGAAAACTTATCAATGTCCTAAGAGTTCATCCTTACTCTGAGAAATATAGTCAAAAAGAAGATTATATGGTTATAAAGCATGCTGCTTGGTCTAAAATTTGTAAAACAAGCTTGTATAATGGGATACAGTTTCCAAAAGGAAAATTATATGAAGATTTGGCAGTAATGCCATACTTAACGTCAAAATCAACTGATATTGCATATATAAAAAAACCACTAATTAATTATGTCATTAATACTCCAGGTTCAATCATGAATTCAAGCAAGTCAAATATTTTTGATATCTATGATGCTTTAGAGTATCTGTTTGCTTTATTTGGTGATGATTTTGATAAATATAAAGAAGAATTACAATATTTGGCCTTAGAACATCTATGTGTTGGTCATACCTACAGATTATTGAAATATCCAGAAGTGAAGAAGCAAGATTTTAAAGATATTATCCTCTTTATGGAAAAGTATTTTGGAAAAAATTGGGAAAAGAATAAATATATCAGACAAGGTGTACAAAAAGTAAATATTCACTCTAAACTAGCTTATGTTGTACCATTGTTTTTAAAAGTATTGAAGAATGAATGGTTTGGGTTATTGTTATTAGTTAAAAAAAAGAGTTCTAGTAATAATCAATAATTATAATAATTCTTCTAGTGTATTATTTAGAATTGGTTATAAAAACCTTAAACAATAATTGTAGATTATTATAGACCAGTAATTACCGGCTTTTTTAAGATTTTTGAATTTATTGGTAGAATAGGATAGAAAGTTAATGAAAAGAATAAAAAGATTTTTAAATATATATAATAATAAATATACCATAGCAGTTGTTGTTTTATTGTTTGCTTCATTTATTATAGGTTTGTCATCGGTTTTTTTCCGTTATCCAATGTCGTGGTTTGACGAACAAGTGCATTATGCTAGGATAATGACTTATGCAGATAACCCTTTGTCTATTACTAGAGGAAAAGTTACAAAAGATGAACAAACTTTTATCCAAAAGCCAATGGAAAAAATTGCTCGTTCATTAGGACAACCTACGACTGAAATTATTAGCTCTGATTGGCAAAAGGAATTTGATGAATTAGGTAAACATCAAGAAAGAATTTCTACTAAAGATGCAACAGCAGCTGCTATTTATACTCCGTTTGTATATGCTCCTTACATTATTGCAGCATGGATTGGAAAAGTACTGCATTTAAATGTTGTAACAACATTTCTTTTGATGAGATTATCAGGTTTTTTACTGGTATTCACAATGCTTGTATTGGCAATTAGGAAGATACCTTTTGGAAAACTTACTTTAGCAATTATAGGAAGTTTACCACCAGTTACTATTTCCTTTGCTGCTATTTCGGCGGATGAATTAAGCTATGGATTTAGTTTTTTGTTTATATCTTATGCTCTATCTCTTTATTTAAGTATAATTAAAGATAAAAAATTGAATGTTAAAGATATTTGGTTATTTATATTACTTTCATTTTGTGTTGTCCTGACTAAAATACCAGCATTTCTAATTTTAGGACTATATCTACCAATTTTATATGCAGGGTTTAAAACGAAAGCGATTAATAAAAAAGGTCTAATTACCTTGTCTGTAGTCTTATGTATTTGCGCTATCATCACTATAAGTTGGTATATGATTGTAAGAAATATGAATGGAAATGTAGAATACTATGGCCGTGAAAATGTTGACCAAGTAAGACAAATTAAATTTATGCTTTCACATCCTTTGAGAACACTGAGAATTTTTGCTGATAATGTTTTGAGCTACCCATATAATAGTATGCAATTAGGGTATTCAGATTATACAAAAACAATGTTTGTTCCAGCAGGTTTGACGTTACTTCCTTTTGCTGGTTTGGTTCTTAGTATTTTTATAAAGGATAAGGATGATGAACTTAACTTTACTGACAATCAGCTAGCAATGCTTTACAATCATGTTTCTAGATTATTATTTGTGGGGGCTATTTTATTAATATTTATCATTTTTTATCTGGAGAACTCAGAAGTAGGTTCAGATACGGTAGTAGGGCTGCAGCCAAGATATTTTTTACCATTCCTATTGTTGTTACTTCCATTTACAAATAAAACTTTGGAATATAATGCACGATTTATGACTGGATTAGTGATTATTTCGGCCTCTCCCTTAATTTATTATAGTGCAATTTTTATCTTCCAATTATTGAATTGATAAGATAATCAATTTTTAATTACCATTTTATTGATGTTGATTTTAGATTTTGTTAGTTTTTACTATTAACATCAAAATGTACAAAACTATTTAAAGTTAGGCTTTGTTCCTAACTTTTTTATTTTTATGTTAGAATATATTTAATGACATAAGGAGGCTAAAATGACAATTTCAATCATCGTTCCTTGTTTTAATGAGGAAGAGTCGCTTCCGTTGTTTTATGCGGAAATGGAAAAAAATAAATTTCAGCTAAATGATCATTTTGAATACATCTTTGTCAATGACGGCTCAAAAGATAGAACCTTAGCTATTTTACGAGAACTCAATCAGAAAAATAATAGTGTTCGTTATCTTTCTTTTTCGAGAAATTTTGGAAAAGAAGCGGCTCTGTATGCAGGTCTCAAACATGCAACTGGTGATTTAGTGACTGTCATGGATGCGGATTTGCAAGATCCTCCGGAACTTTTACTTACAATGAAATCTATGCTGGAGAAGAACCCAGATTTGGATTGTGTGGGCACGCGGCGGACAACGCGTGATGGGGAACCTCCGATTCGTAGCTTTTTTGCTAAGATGTTTTATAAATTAATCAATAGAATTAGTCAAGTTGAAATGGTGGACGGTGCGCGGGATTTTCGTCTCATGCGCCGACAAATGGTAGATGCCATTTTAGAAGTTTCTGAGTACAATCGTTTTTCCAAGGGAATATTTGCATGGGTTGGATTTAGAACGGAATATTTGGAATATAAGAATGTGGAACGAGTTGCAGGAAAAACCAGTTGGAGTTTCTGGCAATTATTGAATTATTCTTTAGAAGGGATTATCAACTTTTCAGATGCTCCTTTGACAATAGCTTTTTGGGGAGGTGCTGTTGCCTGTTTATTGGCATTCTTCCTTATCATGATTGTCATTGTTCGTACGTTGATTTTTGGCGATCCAACATCTGGCTGGCCTTCTATGGTGTCGATTATTCTTTTTCTAGGTGGTTTTCAGTTGTTGACAATTGGCATTATTGGTAAATACATTGGGAAAATTTTCATGGAAACCAAAAAAAGACCAATTTACGTGGTTAAAGAGAAGAGCGAGTAGAAAAAGCAGATTTTTTCTGCTTTTTTTGGTATAATTAAGTTCATTGAATGTTTATTGTTCAGAAAGGAATTTCAAATGATTTTAATTACAGGAGCTAATGGACAGCTTGGAACAGAACTTCGTTATCTTTTAGATGAACGCAATGAAGAGTATGTGGCAGTTGCCGTAGCAGAAATGGATATTACAAATGCCGAAATGGTAGAGAAGGTTTTTGCAGAAGTGAAGCCAAGTCTCGTCTATCACTGTGCGGCCTATACAGCTGTGGACGCAGCAGAAGATGAAGGAAAAGAGCTAGATTATGTAATCAATGTCACAGGAACTGAAAATGTTGCTAAAGCAGCAGAAAAGCATGGTGCAACACTTGTTTACATTTCTACAGACTATGTTTTTGCTGGAGATAAGCCAGTTGGGCAGGAATGGGAAGTAGATGATCAACCAGACCCTCAGACAGAATATGGTCGCACGAAGCGCATGGGAGAGGAATTGGTTGAGAAATATTCTAGCCGTTTCTACATTATCCGCACAGCTTGGGTCTTTGGAAATTATGGAAAGAACTTTGTTTTCACTATGCAGAATTTAGCGAAAACACATAAAACTCTGACTGTTGTCAATGACCAACACGGTCGTCCGACTTGGACGCGTACGTTGGCTGAATTTATGACGTACTTAGCAGAAAATCAAAAAGAATTTGGCTATTATCACTTGTCAAATGATGCCACAGAAGATACGACTTGGTTTGACTTTGCAGTAGAAATTTTAAAAGATACAGATGTCGAAGTTTTGCCAGTGGACTCTAGTAAGTTTCCAGCGAAAGCGAAGCGACCACTCAATTCTACCATGAGTCTAGCTAAAGCTAAGGCAACAGGCTTTGTCATCCCAACTTGGCAAGATGCCCTCAAGGAATTTTATAAACAAGGAAAGAAATAAGGTAGAAGCAGCCGAAAGGTTGCTTTTCTTTTCTATTTTATGTTACACAAACGATTTATAAAGTGATATAATAGATTAGATTGCAAAATCTTGAATTGAGGGAAATCATGAAACATGTATTCATCATCGGAAGTCGTGGGCTTCCTGCTAAATATGGTGGGTTTGAAACCTTTGTTGAGAAATTAGTGGAGAACCGTATATCTCCTCAAATCCAATACCATGTGGCTTGTTTATCAGATGATGAAGCTTATCATCATTTTGATTACAAAGGCGTAGATTGTTTTACGATTAAAGCACCAAAACTTGGTCCAGCTCGCGTTATTGCTTATGATATGATGGCAATTAACTATGCTTTGAAGTTAGTGAACAATCAAAAAATTGCTCAACCGATTTTCTATATTCTAGGAAATACAATCGGCGCTTTTATCGCACCTTTTGCTCGAAAAATTCACCATGCTGGTGGTATCTTTTATATCAATCCTGATGGACTTGAGTGGAAACGCGCTAAGTGGTCTAAGCCCGTTCAAAAGTACCTCAAATATTCTGAGAAAGTGATGACTAAACATGCCGATTTGGTGATTTCGGACAATCAAGGAATTGAAAGTTATATCCAGAAAGCTTATCCGTGGGCTAAAACCACCTTCATTGCCTATGGGACCGATTTGCGCTTGTCATCTTTAACTGCTCAGGATGAAAAAGTTCGACACTTTTTTGACACGTGGGCAAGTAAGGAAAAAGATTATTATTTGATTGTTGGGCGTTTTGTTCCAGAAAATAACTATGAAATCATCATTCACGAGTTTATGAAGTCACAGACGCAACGAGACTTGCTGATTGTCTGCAATCATCAAGGCAATGCTTATTTTGAAGAACTACAACAAAAAACAAATTTTGACCGAGATGAGCGGATTAAGTTTGTCGGTACTGTTTATGATCAAGATTTATTGAAGTATATTCGCAATCAAGCGTTTGCTTATATTCATGGTCATGAGGTCGGCGGCACCAATCCTGGTCTCTTAGAAGCCTTAGCTCAGACAGATTTGAATTTGGTCTTGGGTGTGGACTTTAACCGACAAGTGGCAAAAGAAACAGCTCTTTACTGGGATAAGAAAGAAAACAGCCTAGTTGATTGCATTCATCAGGTAGATAAACAGTCCGACTTTTCAGATCTAGGTCAAGCTGCGAAAGAAAACATGAAAGAACACTACACTTGGGAAAAAATTGTGGGTGAATACGAGGAATTATTTTTATCATGAAAGTGACCATTCTCATGTCCACCTACAATGGTGAACGGTTTTTAGCAGAACAGATTGAAAGTATTCGGCAGCAGACCTATACAGGCTGGCAACTGTTAATCCGAGATGATGGTTCTAAAGACAGGACGCGTGAGATTATTCAAGATTTTTGTCAAAAAGATAATCGCATTCAGTTTGTGAATCCTGATAGCGTCGAAAATCTTGGTGTTATCAAAAGTTTCTTTTATCTTTTGAAATATCAAACATCAGATGTTTACTTTTTTAGCGACCAGGATGATGTCTGGCTGCCTGAAAAAGTAGAAATGCAGCTAGAAGAAGCGATTAAACACGATACCAGTCAGCCTTTGCTGGTTTACACGGATTTAAAAGTTGTAGATCAAGAGTTAAATGTCGTACATGAAAGTATGATTCGTACACAGTCTGACCATGCAAACACGGAACTGCTCCAAGAATTAACAGAAAATACTGTTACAGGCGGCGTTTCGATGATTAACCAAGCTCTGGCTGACTTATGGGCAGGCCAAGAAGCTCATGATCTTCTCATGCATGACTGGTATTTGGCTTTGTTGGCAGCAGCTTTTGGTCATTTAGTCTATATAGACCAACCAAGTGAATTATATCGGCAACATTCCAATAATGTTTTAGGTGCAAGAACCCTCAGAAAAAGAATGCAGAATTGGATTCGCCCGCATATTCTCTTCGCAAAATATTGGAAATTGATTCAAGATAGCCAAGAACAAGCAAGGAATTTATTAGCTTTGCCTTTGGCTACTCAAAATAAAGAACTGATTGAAAATTTTGTGACAATCATGGAAGTCCCGTTTATGGAACGCTTACGTCGTCTTCAAAAATATGGTTATCGAAAGAATCGTGCCTTCCATACTTTTGTCTTTACAACACTCATTCTTACAAAATTTGCTTATAAGGAGTAATGATGGACTTATTTAGTCGAAAAAATATGATTCTCTTACGCGAGATGATTAAAACAGATTTTAAATTACGGTATCAAGGGAGCTTGATTGGGCATTTATGGTCCATTTTGAAGCCCTTGCTCTTATTTACGATTATGTATTTAGTTTTTGTGCGCTTCTTGAGATTTGATGATGGAACGCCACATTATGCTATCGGTCTTTTAATCGGTATGGTAACTTGGAATTTCTTCTCTGAAGCTACAAATATGGGGATGATGTCTATCGTTTCTCGTGGTGATTTGCTTCGGAAACTGAACTTTTCAAAAGAGATTATTGTTATTTCTTCAGTTGTTGGTGCAGCAATTAACTACTCTATTAATTTATTGGTCGTTTTCATCTTTGCTTTGGTTAATGGAGTAGCAGTATCCATTGGCTGGCTTACAGTTATTCCATTATTTGTTGAATTGATTTTATTTTCAACAGGAATCGCTTTTGTGTTGGCGACGTTATTTGTTAAATATAGAGATATTGGTCCGATTTGGGAAGTGGTGATGCAAGCAGGAATGTATGCGACACCTATTATCTACTCTCTTACCTTTATTTTGCAACGTGGTCAGGTAACAATTGCAAAACTCATGATGCTAAATCCTTTGGCACAGATTATTCAAGATTTGCGGCACTATATTGTTTTTTCAGGAAGCATGCGTGGCTGGGATTTAATTGGTCATAAAGGTGTTGCTATGGTACCCTATATTCTTCCTTTCTTTATCTTTGGAATTGGGTATTATATTTTCCACAAAAATGCTAAGAGATTCGCGGAGATTTTATAATGTCAGATAAAAAAATTGCAGTAAAAGTTGATCATGTCAGCAAGTATTTTAAACTTCCTACTGAAGCAACGCAAAGTTTACGTACCAATTTAGTCAATTATTTTAAGGGGATTAAAGGCTATACGGAACAACATGTTTTAAAAGATATTAACTTTGAGGTCGAAGAAGGTGATTTCTTTGGGATTGTTGGCCGTAATGGTTCAGGAAAGTCCACTCTTTTAAAAATCATTTCTCAAATTTATGTCCCTGAGAAAGGAAAAGTCACTGTTAATGGGAAAATGGTTTCTTTTATTGAACTTGGTGTCGGCTTTAACCCAGAATTAACTGGACGTGAAAATGTCTATATGAACGGTGCCATGCTTGGTTTTACAACAGAAGAAATTGATGCTATGTACGATGATATCGTTGATTTTGCTGAGTTACATGAATTTATGAATCAAAAACTGAAGAATTATTCAAGCGGAATGCAAGTTCGTTTGGCGTTTTCGGTCGCGATTAAAGCACAAGGTGATGTTCTCATTCTTGATGAAGTTCTTGCAGTCGGTGATGAAGCTTTCCAGAGAAAATGTAACGATTATTTCTTAGAACGAAAAAAATCTGGGAAAACAACCATTCTTGTTACGCACGACATGGGCGCTGTTAAGAAATATTGCAATAAAGCTGTTTTGATTGAGGACGGATTGATTAAGGCGATTGGAAATCCGGATGATGTTGCGAATCAATATAGCTTTGATAATGCGATTCAACCAACACAAGAAAAAGCTGCTGCTTCAGAGAATAAAACGAAACAAGTTGCATTGGTTGAAAATTTTGAAGTAAAATTGTTATCTCCAAATCAAGTAACACCAGACGATGAATTGAAGTTTGAATTTACTTTTACACAGCTTCAAGATATTGAGACTCATATTGCTATGTCGTTCGTTGATATAAACACTAATTATGGCTATTACAATGATAATTCTATGGATTTAAAAATTAGTGGAACAGGAGAAAAGAAAGTCATCTATACATGCAAACTTCCTTATTTAAATCATGCTCGTTTAAGATTGGAAGCAACCATTCGTGATTCTGACAAACGTGTTTTAGCCTTTGCCGTATCTTCAAAAGCTCCAATCGTCTTTATTGAACGGAATGATATTCCAGAGGATGACGAATCAGCACTAGATTCGGCAACAGGTTTACTTGTTAGAAATGGAAGTTGGCAAGAATCGCACACATAAAACTTTACAAAGCGAGGGCTTAATATGGTAAAGCGTATTTTATTTATCTCTCCAACTGGAACTTTAGATAATGGAGCCGAGAAATCAATAACGAATTTAATGGTTTATTTATCTGAAATAGGCTATGACATTTACAACGTCTATCCTGAAAACGGGCACCCAACTCATGCAAGTTATGAAAGCAAGCTGTCGAATGCCAATGTTCATTTATTTCCACTATCTACGATAAAATGGTGGTGGGAAGAAGCACCAGGCGATCGTCTCTTTTCTAAGGAAGAAAGGGTAATATATTATCAAAAGAATATTAAAGAAATACGAGATATTATTGTTGAGCAAGATATTGATTTAGTTATTTCTAATACAGCAAATGTTTTTCAAGGAGCTGTAGCAGCGGCCTGTGAGGATATCCCACATTTTTGGCTTATCCATGAATTTCCAGAGAGAGAATTTCAATATTATGCAAAAAAAATGAAGTTTATTTTTGAGAATTCGGATAAAGTTTTTTCTGTACGGGGAAATCTAGCCCAAAAATTAGCTGAGTTAAATAACAATCCTGCTAATTTAGAAACATTTATTCCTTATACACAATTTACAACTGAAGCTTTGGCAGAGTCCAATCAAAGAAGAATCATTTCAATTGGTGTAATAAATGAAAATAAAAATCAAATTGAGCTTCTTAAAGCATATAAAAAACTTAGGCGCAATGATATTCCCCTAATTTTTATTGGTGATTGGCAAAAAGAGACAAAAGAAGAGTGTGATGCTTATATTGAAAAATATGAATTAACTAATGTCCAATTTTGGGGTTATAATGATCAACCATGGAAAAAAGTGACAAACTCAGATATTTGTGTATGCACCTCGAAATCTGAATCCTTTTCTCTTGTTTTTGTTGAATCTATTTTAAGAGGAGTTCCTACAATAGTTTCAAATAATGATGGCTATAAATCAGCTAAAGAATATTTTCATAGCGGTACGACATATCAGTTGGGAAATATCGACTCATTGGCTGATAAGATGGCAGACTTTCTTGAAAATTTCGATATAAATAAGAATAATGCAGTTCTTGCAAGCGAGAGAGCTAAACAGCTTTATACGCTTGATAAGTGTTATGATAGTTTACTTGCAAATATAGCATCTCTTTCAACAAGAACAGAGAAATCACTACAAGCTATTAGCTCCTTGCTAGGAGAAACGTTGCCAAATCATTCCATATTGAATATAAAGAAGCAGCCTATTACGATTTTTTATGCACGGGCAGATGAAGAATTTTCGGAAACAAATAGTCTGAAATTCCCATTACAGTATGCAGATGAGCTTTATTTTCAGATTCCACATGAAGCAGCTAGATTGAGAATTGATTTATCTGAGATTCCAAATTATTATAAAAACGTTAGTCTAAAAACTTATCATAAACAAACAGAGTTGAAAATTGCCTTTACAAACGGGCTCTTGCTTTCTAATGAATTACTTTTCGGGAAAAATGATCCTCAGCTTCATTATCAGATTGATGATGTTGAGGATTCAGAATTTCTTTTTTCGTATGAAATGAAAGATATTTTTGACCCTATGAAAGAAGGTTCAGTTTTGACTGAACTTTCAGAGGCGAATGAAGTTAACCAGAAATTGCTGGAGAACATTACGGATTTGGAAGAGCGCATTCACCAGTTAGAATGTAATTATCAAGAATTAGTTCATGAACACAATGCGGTTATAGGGAGCCGACGCTGGATAATTCCGACTAAAATTATTAACTTCTTTAGGAGAAGACAATGAAACGATTATTAATTTATGTTCATTTTAACAAATACGACCATATCAGTCGACATGTATTTTACCAAATTGAACATATGCGACCTTTATTTGAAAAACTTATTTTTATTTCAAATAGTCAGTTAAGCCTATCTGAAGTGGAAAAACTTCGTGACAAAAAGCTGATTGATGAATTTATTCAACGTGAAAATACTGGCTATGATTTTGGAGCTTGGCATGATGGCATGGCTTTAGTCGGTTTTGATAAGTTGAAAGAATATGATTCAATTACCGTAATGAACGATACCTGTTTTGGTCCACTTTGGGATATGGAACCTATTTATCAAAGATATGAGTCTGATCCAGAAGTAGATTTTTGGGGAATGACAAATCATCAAGAAGTAAAACAAAGAAATCTGTTCATTAATGAGCATCTTCAATCTTATTTTATTTCTTTTAAAAAGAGACTCGTTCAGTCAACTGTATTTCAAAACTTCTGGCAATCAATTGAAAATTATATAGATGTACAAAAGGTTATTGATAATTATGAGACCCAGTACACTAAGAAATTTGTAGATGCAGGTTTTAAATACCAGACAATTTTGGATACAGTGCCTTTAAAGGATGACTTCTTCCATAGTAACTTCACAATTCATTATCCGCATGTTTTGTTGGAAAATCACGTTCCTTTTATTAAGATAAAAACGTTTGATTTAACTCAACATTTAGCCCCTTACTTACTGCAAGAGATTGAAAAGGTATCAGATTATCCGACAGAATTTATTTTATCTCACATGTCTGATATGAGTTTACCAACGCCTCCATATTTGCTTGATAGAAAAGTATTAAAAGATAATCAACTTCAGTATTCAAATCAAAAGAAAGTTGCGGTGCATCTCCATACTTATTATGTAGATCTTTTGGAAGTGTTTTTAACGGCTTTTGAAAATTTTCATTTTGATTATGATTTGTTTTTGACAACAGATTCTGAGAAAAAGAAAGCAGAAATTGAGAAGATTCTAACAGAACGTGGTAAGGTAGGCAAAGTTTATATTACTGGAAATCTCGGTCGTGATGTTATTCCGATGTTAAAACTCAAAAATGAACTATCAAAATATGATTATATTGGTCATTTTCATACGAAAAAATCTCCAGAATATCCGCATTGGGTAGGAGATTCATGGAGAAATGAACTTTTTGATATGTTAATCAAACCGGCGGATAAAATTATGGCTAGTTTGGAAAGTGATGAACGGTTAGGTTTAGTTATTGCTGATATTCCAACTTTTTTCCGTTATACAAAGATTGTTGATCCGTGGAATGAGAATAAATTTGCAGATGATATGAATTTACTCTGGGAACGAATGAATATTAAACGGTCTATAGATTTCAATCAATTAAATACATTTATCATGAGTTATGGAACCTTTATTTGGTTCAAATATGATGCTCTAAAGCCTTTATTTGATTTGAATTTGCAAGATGCTGATATTCCAGCAGAACCATTGCCTCAACATACCATTCTACATTCCATTGAGCGAATTTTAGTTTATTTAGCTTGGTCTCAACGTTATGACTATGCAATCTCTAAAAATGAGATTTATATCACTCCTTTTGTGGATAATATCGTTTTAAATATCCGTCCAGATACCCTGCCAAATACATATATAAACTTTGACAATATTGGCGGCATTAAAGGTGCTCTGAAATATATCTATCGTGGACCAGGGAGTGCTGTTAAATATATAGTGAAACGAGTGGTAGGAAAGATTAGGAATTCAAAATGAGTGATAATAAAAAAAGAAAGTCGTTGAATTTTTATTTTAAAAATAAAAGTTATCAACTTATGGTATTTAAATATCTATTTTCTATTGTAATTAGTTTTTTAGTTTTAAAGACTACACATGAATGGTCTTTTGTACTGTTTAATTTATTAGAATTAGCAATTATCTTTTCTATTTCTAATATTCTTTTAAAAAATCATAAAATAATTGGTCAAATAGTAAATAATCTTTTGTTATTACTATTTAATATTGAAGTATTAGTATTACTTTTTGGTAACAGCTTTGTTACTTTGATAATGATTAATAATTTAAGTTCCTGGGAAGCTCTTAAGGGACGAATATGGATATTTGGTTTAGGAATTATACTTTTACTTATCTTTAGCTTTTTGCCTTCTAGATATGTACAATTGAGTAGAGAAGAGAGGTCTAAGTTAGTAAATAATAGAAGTTTCAAACTATTGGTGGTGTTATTTTTAGGAGAATTGATTTGTTTGGGACTAGTTGGAGAGAAATACTCTCCAGCAAGTTCTCTATATAATTTAGGTAAAGCAGAGTATCAATATATGCAGCTTATGAAAGAAGCAAAAGAGAAAAGTGCACATGCGAAAGAAAAATTTCATAAAGATGATATAACTAATTATGTATCGAAACCTCAAGAGCTGCCTGAAAATCCAAATATTATTTTAATCTTTACGGAGGGCCTCTCTCAACATATTATAGATGATACAAGGGGCATAATGCCTAATGTTTCCAAATTACAAAAAGATTCATTAAATTTTTCTAATTATTATAATCATACCTTTGCAACTTATTGTGGAATTATAGGACAATTGTATTCAGGGTACCAGTTGAAAAATCCAGATAGTAATTATTTAGTATCTTTACAAAGTGTTTTGGCTAATAGAGGATATGCTACATCTTTTATTAATACAGAACCCAATAATAGGGAATTTTCAACTTATCTAAATAATATGAAATTTGGAAAGGTTGTAAATGGCACCATAACAAAAGGATATGATGCTACTTTTGATAAAGAGGCGTATAATGACTTGTTAAACCAAATGTCTAATCAATCTAAAGATAAACCATTTTTTATTTCAATGTATACTTTTGGTACTCATATTGGGATGGACTCAACAGCTAAGAAATTTCAAGATGGGAAAGATAGGGTTTTAAATAGATTTTATAATTTAGATGTACAGATTGGTAAGTTTATAGAAAAATTCAATCAAAGTGAGTTTGCAGATAATACTATTTTAGTTTTTACCACAGATCATGCAACTTATGTTGATGATGAATATAAAAAAGCTTTTCCAAATTTCTCTCGGTCATTAGGAAATCTTGATAAAGTTCCTTTATTCATATATCATAAAGGAGTAACTCCTAGCGATATAAATGTGCAAGGAAGAAATTCTATCAATCTTACTCCAACAATATTAGATTATTTAGATATTTCTTCTCCTAATTATTTTTTAGGAAATTCTTTATTTGCTGATAAGAGTCAAATGACTGATTTTGGAGCAACATTTATATCAGAAGTATCCTACTATAGTACAAATGAATCAAAAGTATCTGATTTTTCAAAAGAGGAATATGAAAAAATAAAAGAGAAAGTTACTGATTATTTTGCTGCATCTCGATATCCATAATACAGGAAATGACTTGTTTTTAAGATAAAGTTGATACAAAGATTTTGACTGTCACAATTACGGTAAATTAATTTTCAGATAAAATCTTAAGAGATCGTATAATAAGGGAGTAGTTTCGCGATTGTATGGAAGTGAATTATCATTTCGCTTCATCAATCTAATAGATAAAAACAACAGATAAAAAGAGGAAGAGATATTCGTGTAGGAGTATTCTTTTCCTCTTTTTGTATAAGAGCCAGAAAATTTAGAAATCATAGAATTTGATTGTTTTCGACCGAATTTGTCTATTTATTTTCCTAAGCAAAATTGGCTGAAAAGTTGGCTAATGAGTTCATAAGGAGCGGCGTTGCCTGTTATTTCACCAAGGATTTCCCATGTTCGGGTGAGATCCATTTGAGCCAAAACCAATACAGGCTTCAGTCCTTAAATCAACTATTTTAGCTTCTTTTTCAGTATTTTAATCAAAATAGAGCAGATCTTTACTTGTACTTGTAAAGACTTCAAAACCATCTTTGGTGACATGACCGCAGTCTTCAATACGAACGCCAACTTTTCCTGGAATATAAATTCCAGGCTCAACAGAGAAGCACATACCTTCTTCGATAACCATATCGTTTCCTTCCATGATAGATGGAAATTCATGTACGCTCATACCGATACCATGTCCCAGACGATGATTGAAATATTCACCATAACCGGCTTTTTCGATGACTTCGCGTGCTGCGCGGTCTACTTCATGAGCTGTTACTCCGGGTTTGATGAAGTCAAGAGCTGCCCGTTGAGCTTCAAGCGTTAGATTGTAAATGTCTTTTTTAAACTGATCTGGTTTTCCAACAGCAACTGTCCGTGTCATATCGCTGGCATAACCATTGACCATACAGCCAAGGTCAAATAGAAGCAGGGCATTGTTTTCGACTTTGTTTGCACCCGGAATGCCGTGCGGATTAGCAGCATTATCACCTGTCAAAACCATAGTCTCAAAGCTCATCTCATAGCCGAGTTGTTTGATACCAAAGTCAATTTGAGCAATAATATCTGTTTCTGTTTTATCGAGAGAAATAGTCTCAAAACCAATCTTAACAGCCTTATCTGCATATTCTCCAGCAACAAACATTTTCTTAATTTCATCGGATGATTTGATGAGACGCATACGATTGATACAAGGTGTTAAGTTTGTAAATTCAGCTTGTTCAAAAACAGTACGCAATCCATTGTATTTGGTCAAAATCAAGTTATCAAACTCAACAGCAACTTTGTGGGCACTGTCCGCTGGCAAGGCTGCTTTGATTTTTTCCCATGGATTTTCAGAATCAACATAACCCACAACCTTGAAATCAACAATCGCACTAGCGCGATCTACTTCAAGAGCTGGGACAAAGAGTAGTGGTTCATGATTTGTGAAAATAAAAAGAAACATCTGGCGTTCATGAGGGTCGCTATAAAATCCTGTTAAATAATTAATCGTTACAGGATCAGAAACCACGGCGACATATGTTTTCTCTGTTTCTAGATAAGAAATAATTTGATTTATTTTGGTCATTCTGTTACCTTCTTTCTACTCCTCTATTTTTGCAAAAAAACAAGTAAAAATCAAGAGGACAGTAAGAACTTTTTTGTCGCTTCAAAAATTTCACAGATTGGGTAGATTTTTCTTGTAAAATCATTGATAAAATTGCTAGAAATTTGCCTAAAGAACAAGATTTTTCAAAAAGTTATCAAAATGCTTGAAAGTGTTTCCAATAAGTGATAAAATGATTTTGGTAGGAATGTGAAAACGATATTTTCAATAATAGAAAGGATAATTTATGAACACAGATGATACTGTAACGATTTATGATGTCGCCCGTGAAGCGGGAGTTTCAATGGCAACCGTTAGCCGTGTGGTAAATGGAAATAAAAATGTAAAGGAAAATACAAGAAAAAAAGTTTTGGAAGTGATTGACCGCCTTGATTATCGTCCAAATGCAGTTGCTCGTGGACTTGCCAGTAAGAAAACGACAACAGTAGGAGTTGTCATTCCAAACATTACAAGCAGTTATTTTGCAACGCTTGCAAAAGGAATTGATGATATCGCAGAGATGTACAAATATAATATTGTCTTAGCCAATAGTGATGAAGATGATGACAAAGAAGTTTCTGTTGTCAATACGCTGTTCTCAAAACAAGTAGATGGTATCATTTTTATGGGCTATCATTTAACAGAAAAGATTCGCTCCGAGTTTTCTCGTTCGCGGACGCCAGTTGTGCTTGCAGGCACAGTTGATGTGGAGCATCAATTACCAAGTGTGAATATTGACAATAAGCAAGCAACCATGGATGCAGTTGAACGTCTTACGAAAAATAATCAAAAAATTGCTTTTGTAAGCGGACCTTTGGTGGATGATATCAATGGTAAGATTCGTTTAGCTGGTTACAAAGAAGCTTTGAAGAAAGCTAAACTTACTTATAGTGAAGGATTGGTTTTTGAGTCAAAATACAGCTATGATGATGGTTATCAATTAGCAGAACGGATCATTGCTTCTAAAGCTACAGCAGCTTTTGTGACTGGTGATGAGCTGGCGGCTGGGCTGTTAAATAGTTTATCAGACAAGGGTGTAAATGTACCAGAAGACTTTGAAATCATCACTAGCGATGATTCACAAGTAGCACGCTTTACTCGTCCAAATTTGACAACTATTGGTCAGCCTTTGTATGACCTTGGTGCGATTAGTATGCGCATGCTGACTAAGATTATGCACAAGGAAGAGCTAGAAGAACGCGAAGTGGTATTAGCTCATGGCCTTATTGAGCGCCGTTCAACAAGGAAGTAGGGAAGAGACCGTAAGGTCTTTTTCTTTTGCTTTTATAATGCGATGTCCCTTCTTGGTTTTATTTTTTCTATCTTTTGGGTATAATAGAAGACATGAAAGTATTACTGTATTTAGAAGGTAAAGCGGTTTTAGAAAAATCAGGCATTGGACGAGCTTTGCAACATCAGATGAAAGCCCTAGATTTGGCTGGAATTCCCTACACGACAGATCCTTCAGGAGATTATGATGTGGTTCATATCAATACCTATGGACCTAGAAGTTTGCGACTTTTGCACAAAGCAAAAAAGCAAGGAAAAAAAGTGATTATGCATGGGCATTCGACTAAAGAAGATTTTCGAAATTCTTTTATCGGGTCAAACTTTTTTGCGGAAGCCTTTGGAAAATATCTGGCTCACATGTACCAAATGGCGGATTTTATCATTACACCGTCTGAGTATTCCAAAAAGTTGATTCAGGGCTATGGCGTTACAACACCAATTGTGGCGGTTTCTAATGGGATTGACCTTCATAAATATCAAAAAGATCCACATAAAGAAGAAGTGTTTAGAAAACATTTTCATACCCAAGAAGGAGATAAGGTGGTTGTCTGTGCGGGACTTTATTTCAGACGCAAGGGAATAGAAGACTTTGTAGAGGTAGCACGCAGAATGCCAGATGTTCGCTTTATTTGGCTGGGTAGTATTAACAAGTGGATCATTCCTCGGAAAATCAGAAATCTTGTACTTTTTAATCATCCTAAAAATGTTGAATTCCCGGGTTATTTTAAAGGTGCCGTTTTTGAGGGAGCTATGAGTGGTAGCAGTCTTTTCTTTTTCCCAAGTTATGAGGAGACAGAAGGGATTGTAGTGCTAGAGGCGTTGGCTAGTCATCAACATGTCGTTTTACGGGATATTCCTGTATATGAGGGCTGGATTGATGAGCAATCAGCTGAATTGGGGCATAATGTAGATGAATTTGTAGATTCTATCCAAAAGATTTTGGATGGTAAAGTAGATAAGCGAGAAGCTGGCTATAAGGTGGCGCAGAGTCGTTCAATTGATGATGTGGCTTATAAACTTGTGGATGCTTATCAAGAAGTATTGGAGATGTAGCATGCGAATTGGTCTTTTTACGGATACGTATTTCCCTCAGGTTTCAGGGGTGGCAACTAGTATTCGCACTTTAAAAACAGAATTAGAAAAGCTTGGACATACTGTTTTTATTTTTACAACGACAGATAAAGATGTCAATCGTTATGAGGATTGGCAGATTATTCGAATTCCCAGCGTGCCGTTTTTTGCCTTTAAAGATCGGCGAATTGCTTATCGCGGTTTTTCAACGGCTTTAGAGATTGCTCGCCAATATCAATTGGATATTATTCATACCCAGACTGAATTTTCTTTGGGTTTATTAGGTGTTTGGATTGCAAAGGAGCTGCGAATTCCAGTTGTTCATACTTATCATACACAGTATGAGGATTATGTACGTTATATTGCTAAAGGCATGGTCATTCGTCCTAGCATGGTCAAATACATTGTTCGCGGTTTTATGAGTGATTTAGACGGTGTGATTTGTCCGAGCGAGATTGTTTATGACTTGCTCATGAAATACAAAGTAAAAGTAGAAAAACGTGTTATTCCTACTGGAATTGAATTGGCTAAATTTGAACGTCCAGAAATTACTAGTGAGAACATTGCTGATTTACGGGGAAAATTAGGAATTTCAAATCAAGAAACCATGTTGCTTAGCCTATCACGTGTTTCGTATGAAAAAAATATTCAGGCAGTTTTAGCTGCTCTACCGGCTGTTTTAGAAGAAAATCCAGATGTGAAATTGGTAGTGGCAGGAGATGGACCTTATTTGTCTGACTTAAAAGCGCAAGCCAAACGGTTGAATATTACGGATGCAGTGATTTTCACAGGAATGATTGCACCCAGTGAGACAGCCTTGTATTATAAAGCAGCGGATTTCTTTATTTCCGCTTCAACGAGTGAGACGCAGGGCTTGACGTATTTAGAAAGTCTAGCGAGTGGCACTCCGATTATTGCGCATGGAAATCCTTATCTAGACAATGTTATCAATGATAAAATGTTTGGAACGCTTTATTATGAAGAACGTGATTTGGCAGGAGCGATTTTGGAAGCTGTTATTGCAACACCGGATTTGGATGAGAAAAGTCTCGCTGCAAAATTATACGAAATCTCTGCTGAAAACTTTGGACGTCGTGTCTATGAATTTTATTTGGATTTAACCATTTCAAAAGATTTCAACAATGATTTATATCCGGAGGAGTCTGTTAGTAAGCGATTAGCGAAATCTGTCATTTATCTTCCCAAAAAAGCGATAGCCCTTCCTGTAAATGGATCAGCGCGAATGTTTAAAGCATCTAAACGACAAATCAAAAATATACAGAAATACCTGAAATAAAATTCCAAAACTAGCGAGGTGGGAAAATGAAATGCGATATTCCTTTTTTAGCCGTACTACTCTTTTTCTATTTGTTATTTTATGGAATTGTTTACGTGATACCGATGGACGAATTGTTACGAAAGGGGTTGGTGGTGAATAATGTTTTGATATATTCACCGCTGGCAACATTCCTTGTGGGAGCTGTCTATGCTGGACTATATGGTTTTTCTTGCCGTTTTTTGCTTTTAGCAACGCTTATGTTCTTTGTGACGATTATGATCTTTGGTGAATGGATTTTACTGTATCATGTGGCCTATTTTATCTGTTTATTGTTGGGGACGCTGTTAGGTTATAGCGTATTTCGCTGGAGAAAGACAAGTAAATGAACATCAAGCAGCTCGAACATTTGCTTCTTTAGGAAATTACTACAGTAGCAGTGAAAAGTTAAGACAGGTGTATTGCGTTTCATAGTTTTTCCTAAGAATTCAATGAATGGTCTAAGGCTTTTGTCTGGACTATTTTTTGATATAAAAGACTGTCTTTGCTGTCATATTTTTAACATATTTGTTTTAAATTTGTAAAGTAAAGAAATGATGTGTTATGAGTTGAATTGGTAAATTTTAAGAAAAATTTGGTATAATAAAAAGATAGAAAAAGGTAAATAAAATGAAAAAAATATTAGTTGTAGATGATGAGAAGCCAATCTCAGATATTATAAAGTTTAACATGGTAAAAGAAGGTTATGAAGTAGTGACAGCCTTTGACGGTCGCGAAGCGTTAGAGATGTTTGAAGCAGAACGTCCAGATATTTTGATTTTGGACTTGATGTTGCCTGAAATGGACGGCTTAGAGGTGGCGCGAACGATTCGGAAAACGAGTAATGTGCCAATCATCGTTCTTTCTGCCAAAGACAGCGAATTTGACAAAGTTATTGGTCTTGAAATCGGTGCGGATGACTATATGACAAAGCCTTTCTCTAATCGTGAGTTGCAGGCGCGTGTCAAAGCCATTTTGCGGCGGACAGATTTGACAATTGAAAATCAAGAAGCAGAAGCTGCTCCGACAGAAATTGTGATTGGAGATTTGCAGATTTTGACCGATGCTTTTGTCGTGAAAAAGCATGGCGAAGAATTGGATTTAACACACCGTGAGTTTGAATTGCTCCACCATTTGGCAACGCATATCGGACAAGTGATGACGCGTGAACATCTGCTAGAAACGGTGTGGGGTTATGATTATTTTGGAGATGTGCGGACTGTTGATGTGACAATTCGTCGTTTGAGAGAAAAGATAGAGGATATTCCTAGCCGACCAGAGTACATTTTAACGCGGCGCGGCGTTGGATATTACATGAGAAACAATGATTGATAATATTAGACAATTTATTGTATCAAAAGACTTTGTATTTGTTTTACTTATTTTAGGGTTCATCTTGGTGATTACCTTGCTTTCCTTGGAAAATAGGCGAGACAATATTCGTATTCGCCAATTGAATCAAAAAGTAAAAGATTTAATTGCAGGCAATTACTCAGAAATTTTAGATGTACAAGGTGGTCCAGAAATTACGGATATTACCAATAGTATCAATGATTTATCTGAGGTAATCCGTCTAACGCATGAAAATTTAGAGCAAGAAACTAAGCGCCTGTCGAGTATTTTATCCTATATGACAGACGGTGTTCTTGCGACCAATCGTCGTGGGCAGATTATCATGATCAATGATATGGCGACCAAGCAGTTGGGGGTCAAAGAGTCTGAAGCACGAAAGATGAATATCTTAAAACTGTTGGATATCGAAGACGAATATGACTTACGAGACTTGATTACGAAAGTTCCAGAGTTGACCATTGATTCGCAGGATGAAAATGGAGAGTTTTTAAGTTTACGTGTCCGATTTGCTTTGATTCGGCGAGAATCAGGCTTTATTTCAGGGCTGGTTGCAGTGCTACACGATACAACGGAGCAGGAAAAAGAAGAGCGTGAGCGGAGACTGTTTGTTTCGAATGTCAGTCACGAATTACGTACTCCCTTGACCAGTGTCAAGTCTTATCTGGAAGCACTAGATGAAGGTGCCTTATCAGAACCAGTCGCACCGGATTTCATCAAGGTTTCATTAGACGAGACCAATCGGATGATGCGCATGGTTTCGGACTTGCTGAGTTTGTCACGTATTGACAATGCAACCAGTCATTTGGATATTGAATTGACGAATTTTACAGCTTTTATCACCTTTATTTTGAACCGTTTTGATAAAATCAGAAGCCAGAATGATGATAAAAAGTATGAAATTATACGAGATTATCCGATTAACTCTATTTGGGTCGAAATTGATACAGATAAGATGACACAGGTGATTGATAATATTATCAACAATGCCATTAAATATTCTCCTGACGGTGGCAAGATTACGGTCAGTATGAAAACGACGGATACCCAAATGATTTTGTCGATTTCAGATGAAGGCTTAGGAATTCCTAAAAAAGATTTACCGAAAATTTTTGATAGATTTTATCGTGTAGATAAAGCGAGAAGTCGTGCACAAGGTGGGTCCGGACTGGGCTTAGCCATTGCCAAAGAGATTATCAAGCAGCATAACGGCTTTATCTGGGCAAAGAGCGAGTACGGCAAAGGTTCAACCTTTACTATTGTCCTGCCTTATGATAAGGAAGCTGTCAAAGATGATGATTGGGAAGAAGATGAATTAGAAGGGTAGCATGAACGAGAAGGGATTTAAGTACAGTATTTTAGCGTCAGGTTCTACCGGTAACTGTTTTTATTTAGAAACTCCAAAGAAGAAGTTGTTGATTGATGCGGGCTTATCTGGGAAGAAAATTACCAGCTTATTGAGTGAAATTGACCGTAAACCAGAGGAGTTGGATGCCATTTTGGTAACGCATGAGCATAAGGATCATATCCATGGTGTGGGCATTTTGGCACGGAAATATCATTTAGACATTTATGCCAATCAAGCAACATGGAATGCTATGGAAGTAGCGCTTGGGAAGATTGATGTCAGTCAGAAGCACATTTTTGAAATGGGAAAAACCAAGACATTTGGCGATATTGACATTGAAAGTTTTGGTGTTAGTCATGATGCGGTTGCACCGCAATTTTACCGACTGATGAAAGACGATAAAAGTTTTGTTCTACTGACGGATACTGGCTATGTTAGCGATCGTATGGCAGGGATTATTGAAAATGCGGACGGGTATTTGATTGAGTCCAACCATGATATTGAAATCCTTCGTAGTGGAGCTTATCCTTGGAGCCTGAAGCAGCGGATTTTATCTGACCAAGGACATTTGTCGAATGATGACGGGGCAGAAACCATGATTCGTACGTTGGGTTATCGCACTAAGAAAATCTATCTAGGGCATCTTAGCAAAGAAAATAATACCAAAGAATTAGCTCATATCACAATGGTTAATCAATTGGAACAGACTGATTTGGCGGTTGAGCATGATTTTCATATTTGTGATACATCTCCAGATACGGCAACTCCATTGACTGATATTTAGGAGAGTCAATGTGAATTTTTATTTAATCATTTCATTGCTTTCACTGCTTTGGGGGCTGCTCTTGTTGAAGCTTTCCTTTTACTGCTGTCTGTTACTTGTTTTTTATGCAGTTCTAAGCGGTTTGAATAATGGTTGTACCACACTAAGTTGTATCAAATCTATGTGGCGGACTTTCACGAAACAGGTGCCATTGCTCGGGAGCGTAAGAGAAAAATTCTTATTTCCATTTATATTCTAATGGGAATTTCTATCTTCTTTGCACCTCTTATCTGGGTGAAGTTTGCTTTAGCTACCTTAACCCTTTTTATGACGTATTATTTATTCAAAGTCATTCTAGATAAAGAATGAAAATTCATTTCATCTCTGGTGAACTTTTCCTATCAAATTCTTGGTATCGTTGGAGTATCAAGTATTTTTTGATATAATAATAGAGAATTTGTTTTCATTTTATACTCTGTGAAGATCTCTTCAAACTTCGTCGGATTTCACAGTTCGGGTGACTGTGAGAGGTGGCAAAGAAGGAAAGCGAAACTTTTGCCAACCTTGCTGTACTCTTTGTTGCTGACTTCGTTGATTACACCTGCAACTTCAAAAGCTCTACTTGAACTTTTGCTCCCCCGCAGCTTGCTTTCTAGTTCCAATTGTCTGGGAGACAGCTGGAGGTGATTGTCAAATTTTTGATGTTCATTAAGTATTAAAAGAAAAAGTTCTTCTTGAAAGGAGAAAAAATGAGAGATTTACATAAAGTTTTGAGTCAGCAATTTGGAATTGTCTTCCAAGATGAAAAGTTGCTGGAGACAGCTTTTACACACACTAGCTATGCCAATGAGCACCGCCTCTTAAACATTTCACACAATGAGCGCTTGGAATTTTTAGGAGACGCTGTTCTGCAATTATTGATTTCAGAATATCTGTATAAAAAATATCCGAAAAAACCAGAAGGGGACTTGTCAAAACTTCGCTCAACCATTGTACGTGAAGAGAGTTTGGCTGGTTTTAGTCGAGATTGCCAGTTTGATCAATTTATCAAATTAGGTCGTGGCGAAGAAAAGTCAGGTGGGCGTAATCGGGATACCATTCTTGGGGATTTATTTGAAGCCTTTTTAGGAGCTTTGTTGCTAGATAAGGGAGTGGAAGCGGTCAAAAACTTCCTGTATCAAGTCATGATTCCAAAGGTAGAAGTTGGAGACTTTGAGCAGGTGGTTGATTACAAGACCAAGCTACAAGAACTGCTCCAAGTCAATGGTGATGTCGAGATTGTCTATCAAGTCATCTCTGAGTCCGGTCCAGCTCATGCTAAAGAATTTGCTGTAGCGGTATCTGTTGATGGCAGAACGGTTGGACAAGGTCAAGGACGCTCGAAAAAATTAGCAGAGCAGGAAGCTGCTAAAAATGCATTTGAAAAGGAAAGTCATTCATGTATTTAAAAGAAATTGAAATTCAAGGTTTCAAATCTTTTGCAGATAAGACCAAGGTAATATTTGATCAGGGAGTGACAGCAGTCGTTGGACCAAATGGCTCAGGAAAGAGTAACATTACTGAAAGCCTGCGTTGGGCACTGGGAGAGTCCAGTGTTAAAAGTCTTCGTGGCGGGAAAATGCCAGATGTTATTTTTGCGGGGACTGAAACTCGCAAACCACTGAATTATGCTTCTGTTGTTGTCGTTTTGGACAATAAAGACCGTTTTATCCAGCAAGCTGCAGATGAGATTCGTGTGGAGCGTCATATTTATCGCAGTGGGGATAGCGAGTATAAAATAGACGGCAAGAAGGTACGTTTACGAGATATTCATGATTTGTTTATGGATACAGGGCTTGGGCGAGATAGTTTTTCCATTATTTCTCAAGGAAAGGTGGAAGAAATTTTCAATAGCAAGCCAGAGGAGCGCCGTGCCATTTTTGAAGAAGCGGCTGGCGTACTGAAATACAAGACGCGGCGCAAGGAGACTGAAAGTAAGCTCAGCCAAACACAAGATAATCTAGATCGGCTGGAAGACATTATTTATGAGCTCGATAGTCAAGTGAAGCCTCTTGAAAAGCAAGCTACGACAGCTAAGCAGTTTTTGAAATTGGATGAGGAACGCCGTGCTCTTTATTTGGATGTATTGATTGCTCAAATAAAGGGAAATAAAACACAGCTGAATGATACTGAAGAACGGCTTGTGGGGATTCAGCAATCTTTGTCTGCTTATTACAGCAAACGTGACCAGCTAGAGCAAGAAAATGCTCTTCTGAAAGAAAAACGCCATGATTTGCAAAAACAAATGGCAGATAACCAAGTGAGTTTGCTTGAACTAACCCGCCTCATCAGTGACTTAGAACGCCAAATCGAAGTTTCCAAATTAGAATCTAGTCAAGCTGCCAACAGTCGGAAGGAAAATGAGGAACGCCTGAAAGGATTGACAGAAAAATTAGAGGCGGTTCAAACAGAATGGCAGGGGAAAGACGAGCAGTTGATTGATTTTGATGTAAAATTGGAACGAAATCAACAAGCGATTCATAAATTAGAAGCTGAAATTGAGGCATTTTCGGATGATCCTGACCAGATGATTGAAAAATTACGTGCTGAATTTGTCCAATTGATGCAGGAAGAAGCGGACTTATCCAATGACTTAACTGCTTTAGAAAGTCGCTTAGCCAACGAATTACAATTATCTGAAAGCAAACAAGTAGAATTTGCTAAGTTAAAAGAAAATTTAAAGAATCTTCAAATCAACGAGCAAAGTCAACTGGAAGATTTAGCAACAGCTCGGCAGTCGGTTCAGCAGTTACTGACAGATTATCAGGCACAGCTAAAGCAAGTGCAAACTGTAAAAACGAATTATCAGCAAAACCAAACGGCAATGTTTGATTTAATGGATGATGTAAAAAATAAAAAGGCGCGTGTTGGTAGTTTAGAAGCTATTCTGAAAAATCACAGTCATTTCTATGCTGGGGTTAAAAGCGTTCTTCAAGAAGCAGAGTGTCTGGGCGGTATTATCGGTGCTGTTAGTGAAAAATTGAGCTTTGATTCGCATTACCAGACAGCACTTGAAATTGCACTTGGAGCAAGTAGCCAGCATATTATCGTAGAGGACGAACAAGCTGCGACACGAGCAATTGAATTTCTGAAACGCAATCGAACAGGACGGGCAACTTTTCTGCCACTGACAACGATTAAAGCGCGGCATTTACCAGATCATCATCAAGGAAGCATTGAAAAAAGCACTGGTTTTCTTGGTTTGGCTTCGTCTTTGGTGCGCTATGATAAGAGTTTGGAGCATATTTTCCAAAATTTGCTAGGTACAACAGCCATTTTTGATACGGTAGAAAATGCGCGAGCAGCCGCTCGCAAAGTTCGGTATCAAGTACGAATTGTCACGCTGGATGGAACAGAACTGCGGACAGGCGGTTCTTATGCAGGTGGCGCTAATCGAAATAACAATACGATTTTCATCAAGCCGGAGCTAGACGCTTTACAAATGGAACTTTCTGAGAAGAATGCGACTTTAGCAGAGCAAGAAAAACAAGTGGAAGATTTGCACACGCAGCTAAGCCAAGCCAACAGTCTGTTAGAAGAAATAAAAGTAAGTGGTGAGGAAGCACGATTAGCAGAGCAAAAGGCTCAAATAGCTTATGAGCAAACGCACAAACAGGTTGAAGACTTATCTGAGCTCTTAGTGCTGCAAGAAAGAGAGTTATCTCGTGAAGTTCTTCCTGATATGGCGGAGCAAAAAGAAAAGTTAGTCAATCGCCTTGCAGAAATTGAGCAAGATAAATCCGAAACAGAAGCCGAGATTGAGCAGATTAAGTCGGATAAAGATGCTGTTCAAGCACGTTTAGACAAGCTAACAGCCCGCTTATCTGAGCTTCGTTTGGCTCGTACCGAGCTGACGGGGCATCAGCGTTACGTTCAGACGGATCTCACGCGTTTGTCCAATGAAAAATCTGAATTGGACAAAGGGATTTCAACTTTACAATTTCTAATGGAGCAAAAGGAAGAAAACGCTTCAAAAGTGGATATTGCTGTTTTAGAAGAGCAATTAACACAGGCTATACAGGAAAAGACAACTTTGAACCAAGCTACCATTCGTCGTCAGTTTGAACTGGACGATTTGGAAGGGCAAGCAGAGGATCTTACTAGTCATCTGGAACAAGCCCGCCAGCAAAATGAGGATCTGATTCGCAAACAGGCAAAAGCAGAAGCTGAAAAAGATAAGATTGCAGATGTCTTGCGTCGCCTTTTGACGAATTTGACAGATGACTATCAAATATCTTTTGATGAAGCTAGTAAACAGGCTCGTCCACTAGAAAATCTTACGGTTTCTGAAACTAAGGTTAAGGACTTAGAAAAGGTTATTCGGGCTTTAGGACCAGTCAATCTTGATGCGGTAGAGCAATTTGAAGAAGTCAGTCAACGACTGCATTTCCTCAATACTCAAAGAGATGACGTACTCTCTGCGAAAAATTTGCTTTTGGAAACCATTGAAGAAATGAATGACGAAGTAAAAGAACGCTTCAAATCAACCTTTGAAGCGATTCGTGAGAGCTTCAAAGTGACTTTCAGACAGATGTTTGGTGGCGGTTCAGCGGACTTGATTTTGACCGAAGGCGACCTGTTGACTGCGGGGGTAGAAATTTCGGTTCAACCGCCCGGCAAAAAAATCCAATCACTCAATCTGATGAGCGGAGGAGAAAAGGCGCTATCAGCCTTAGCATTACTCTTCTCCATTATTCGTGTCAAGACGATACCATTTGTCATTTTGGACGAGGTGGAAGCTGCACTTGACGAAGCTAATGTCAAACGTTTTGGCGACTATCTTAATCGCTTTGACAAGGACAGCCAGTTTATTGTGGTAACACACCGTAAAGGAACGATGTCCGCAGCAGACTCTATCTATGGGGTAACCATGCAAGAGTCCGGTGTATCAAAGATTGTCTCCGTAAAATTAAAAGATTTAGAAAGTATGTAAAATGAATATAAAATTAGTTGCAACAGATATGGACGGCACCTTTTTAGATGACAAAGGGCAGTTTGATATGGTTCGACTGAAGCAGTTGTTGCTCCGTTTTAAAGAAAAGGGCATCTATTTTGCAGTAGCCAGTGGACGCAGTTTGCTGTCATTAGAAAAGCTATTTGAGGATGTGCGAGATGAGATAATTTTTATTGCTGAAAATGGCAGTCTGGTAAAATTTCACGGAGAAGATCTCTATGAAGCAACCATGTCCAAAGATTTTTATCTGTCAGCTTTTGAGAAATTGAAGACATCTCCTTTCATCAATACCAGTGAATTGCTTCTAACAGGTAAAAAGGGCTGCTATGTTTTAGAAACGGTTGATCCAGCTTATTTAGCTTTTAGTACGCATTATAATGAAAATATCCAAAAAGTAGCTCGCTTGGAGGATATTACAGATGAAATTTTCAAATTTACAACCAATTTTTCTGAAGAAACAGTAGCTGTTGGTGAGGCCTGGGTCAATGAACACGTTCCCGGTGTCAAAGCTATGACGACAGGTTATAAGTCAATTGATATTGTCCTAGACTATGTAGACAAGGGCGTTGCCATTGTCGAATTGGCGAAGAAATTAAATCTTGAAATGGATCAGGTCATGACATTTGGTGACAATTTGAATGATCTACACATGATGCAAGTAGCAGGTTATCCCATTGCCCCTGAAAATGCTCGTCCAGAGATTTTGGAAGTAGCCAAAGAGGTCATTGGGCATCATGCGGCGCATTCAGTTATGACGTATATGGAGGGCTTATAATGGCAGAGATAAAATTGATTGCCCTAGATTTAGATGGGACTTTACTGACTTCTGAGAAAAAAATTTCTGCTCGAAATTTAGCGGCGCTTAAAGCCGCTCAAGAGCAGGGAATTAAGATTGTTTTGACGACCGGTCGCCCTCTAAAAGCAATGGAGCTTTTCTTAAACGAACTGGGCGTAGCCAATCAAGAGGACGAATACACCGTTACTTTTAATGGTGGTTTGGTGCAACGCAATACAGGTGAAATTCTTGATAAAACAGTTTTTGCCTATGACGATGTGGCTCGCATTTTTGAGGAAACAGAAAAGTTAGGCTTGCCACTAGATGCGATTTGCGAAGGAACTGTCTACCAAATCCAGTCAGACCATGAATCGCTTTACCAAACTTGCAATCCTGCTTTAACATTTGAGTCGGTTTCATTTGCAGACTTATCTAGCCAACAGACTTATAATAAATGTGTAACAGCTTATGCACCAGATCCGCTTGATCGTGGCATCGCTCAACTTTCGTCCGATTTATTTGACAAATATGAAATTTTTAAGTCGCGCGATATGCTGTTAGAATGGTCTCCGAAGAATGTCCATAAAGCAAATGGCTTAGAAAAATTGATTGCTCATTTAGGAATTGAACAAAGTCAAGTCATGACTTGCGGAGATGAAGCAAATGACCTGTCTATGATAAAATGGGCAGGGCTTGGTGTAGCTATGCAAAATGCAGTAGCAGCAGTCAAAGAAGTCGCCAATGTAGTGACGCCGATGACGAATGACGAAGATGCTGTTGCTTGGGCTATAGAAAAATATGCACTGAAATAAAGGAGGGATTTAATGGGTTTATTTGATCGCCTTTTTGGTCGCCAAAAAGAAGAAAAACCAGTTGAAAATATTCCTGAAGAAGCTGTAGAAATAGTATCAGAGGATGATCAAGGCAAGAATCTAGAAAAAGTAGAAACAGCTCCTGTAGAGAATACGCAATCTGAGAATCTAGATGAACAAACATTCCAAACAGAATTGAAAGAACGTTTTGCTGAGGATGAGGCACGTCTTGAAACCATTCAAGAAAAAGTAGAAGAAATGGAGCCAAGGTTGGCTGATATAGTGGCAGATGCAGAGTCAGCTGAAAATGATTCGCAAGCTCCAGAAAATCATACATTGCAGAATGAAATGGGAACTCCACAACCTGACGAGACAGCAGCTTTTTCGCAATATACGACTCATCCAGCTGCCACAGATTTACAGTCACGTTTAGCAGAAGCTAGAAGACAGCAGGCAGAACAAGAAAATATGAGGCAGCTGAACGAAGCGAACGCATGGTCAAGCTCAGCAGAGTCAACTACGGTAGAGAAGACTATTAGCGAACCAATTGAAGCAAGTTCATTTATTCAAGAAGAAACGGTTCAGGAAAAGTATGACCGCAGTCTCAAGAAGACACGGACAGGTTTTGGAGCGCGGCTTAATGCTTTCTTTGCTAATTTTCGCTCGGTAGATGAGGAGTTTTTTGAAGAGTTAGAAGAACTCTTGATTACGAGTGACGTGGGAGTGCAAGTCGCTTCTAATCTGACAGAAGCCTTACGCCAAGAAGCTCGCCTTGAAAATGCCAAAAAGCCAGATGTCCTTCGTCGGGTCATCATTGAAAAGTTAGTAGACATCTATGAGAAAGATGGTCAATTTAACGAAAAAATCAATTTACAAGACGGTTTGACAGTCATGCTTTTTGTGGGTGTAAACGGAGTTGGGAAAACCACTTCGATTGGGAAATTGGCTTATAAATATAAGCAGGCTGGCAAGAAAGTCATGTTAGTTGCAGCAGATACTTTCCGTGCAGGAGCTGTTGCTCAGTTGGTGGAATGGGGACGTCGAGTAGATGTTCCGGTTGTGACAGGTCCAGAAAAGAGTGATCCAGCTAGCGTTGTTTATGACGGTATGGAGCGTGCAAAGGCTGAAAATGTGGATATTCTAATGATTGATACGGCCGGACGCTTGCAAAACAAAGATAACCTAATGGCAGAGTTGGAAAAAATTGGACGGATTATCAAACGGGTAGATCCAGCTGCGCCACATGAAACGTTCTTGGCACTGGATGCATCAACTGGTCAAAACGCCCTTGTTCAAGCTAAGGAATTTTCAAAAATTACGCCAGTAACAGGAATTGTCTTGACGAAAATTGATGGAACAGCGCGTGGTGGTGTTGTTCTTGCAATCCGTCAAGAGCTGGATATTCCAGTTAAACTGATTGGATTCGGAGAAAAAATTGACGATATTGGAGTATTTAACTCTGAAAACTTTATGAAAGGGCTCTTAGAGGGCTTGGTATAAGAAAAAAGACTTGCAAATGAATTGCAAGTCTTTTGTATATATTTACTTTACCCCAATCGTCCTTCTTTGCGATAGGCTTCATCTGGACGCCAGTTCCAATCAGCTTCAAATTGGTTAAGGAGTTCAAAGCTGGCTTCGGGTCCCATAGTACCTGATTTGTAATGATGAAGGGGAACTTCGTTATTTGCCCACAAGGCTTCAATACGGTCAATCAATTCCCAACTAGAGCGAACTTCGTCCCAGTGGCTAAAATTGGTTGAGTCATTGTTTAGCACATCGTAGATGAGCTTCTCATAAGGTTCTGGTGACGCACCAGAAGCTGTTGCATCTGTACGATAATCAAGTGTCAATGGAGCTAAGTTAAATTGCTCGCCCAGTTCTTTGCCATTCATACTAAGAGAAAATCCTTCAGTTGGTTGAATGTAAATCGTCAGCACATTTGGTTGAAGCGAGGAGCCGAAAATGGATTCCATTTGCTTGAAGACAATGTTGACATGGGTTCCTTTGGCAGTGAGACGTTTTCCAGTACGGAAGAAAAATGGCACCCCGCGAAATCGGTCACTATCTACAAAGAATGCACCAGAAGCAAAGGTTTCTGTGGTAGATTCTGGGGCAACATTTGGTTCACTACGATAGGAAATGTACTTTTTCCCGTCCACTTTGCCAGAAGTGTATTGACCACGAATGAAGAGCTTTTTCAAATCATTATCGGACGGCTTGTGTAAGTGCTTGAAAGCCTTAATTTTTTCAGCACGAATATCATCTTTGGTAAAAGTTTTGGGTTTGTCCATAGCAAGCAAAGACAGGAGTTGAAGTGTGTGATTTTGCACCATATCGCGCAGTGCACCTGAATGGTCGTAATAACCACCACGTTCTTCCACACCTAACTTTTCAGCAAAGGTAATCTGTACATTGTCAATATAATCACGATTCCAGACATTTTCAAAAAGAAGATTGGCAAAGCGAATGGCAAAAATACTTTGAATCATTTCTTTGCCGAGATAATGGTCAATCCGGAAAATCTGCTCTTCGTCAAATGTTGCCAACAAATCGTTGTTCAGTTTGCTAGCAGAAGCTAGGTCTGTGCCAAAAGGTTTTTCTACAATTAAGCGTTCAAATCCCTTCCCGTCCACAATTTGTTCTGATTTGAGATGTTTGGCAATCGTACCAAAAAACTGAGGAGCCATAGATAGGAAGAAAAGTTTATTGTGTTCTGCTTGATAGTGCTCATTGAGATGATTTTGTAGTTTTCTCAATTCAATATAATGCTCGGTATCTTGGACATCGTGACTTTGATAATAGAAATGGCTAGCAAATTCTTGCGCTTGTTCAGGGCTGTCTGCAAGTTCTGTGATAGACTCGACCACGACAGATTCAAAATATTCCTTGCTCCAAGGTCTGCGAGCTGTACCGATAACGGCAAAATGCTTAGACAGATTGCCAGATTTATACAATCTAAAAAGAGAAGGATAGAGTTTTCTTTTTGCCAAATCTCCACTGGCACCAAAAATTGTAATAATCACTTTTGAAGACATTTTGAACACCCATTTTCTAATATTTTATTTATTTTACCATAAATTGATTAAAATTTCTGATTTTTGATAGCTCGAAATAAAGAGTAAAAGAGATAAAAAATAAGGATAACGAGGAAGAAAAGGAGTAGAAAGACAAGATGCACACCTGTCGTAGTATCAGGAGCTTGATTGACCATGATAGCAGCAATCGCCGTTCCTAAAGCTCCAGCAAATGTTTGAGCCATTTGAAAAAGTGCTGTGGCATCTGGCGACTTCTCACGACTAATTTGTGAAACAGATAAGGCCATCGTGTTGTTGAAAGCCAGATTGCGCCCAATCGTAAAGAAAATATAAAAAAGGATGATGAGCGGTAATGTTAAGGCTTTTGTAAAGAATGCAAAAACGAAAACGGCTAAGAAAAAGAGGAGATTCCCACCATATAGAGAAAGTTTGGGTCCCTTGGTGTCATATAATTTTCCAAAGAAAGGTGCCGAAAAAGCTCCTAACATTGTTCCAGGAAGCAATGCAAAGCCAGCGGCAGAAGTAGCCTCGTGTTTTACTAAAACTAAGAAATTAGGAATCAGAAAATTGGCTGATAAATTTGAAAATTGGTAGAGAAAGAAAGGAATAATTCCTAGTAAAATAACTGGATTTTTCAAAATACGAATATCTAAAAAAGGATGCACTACCGTTAAACTTCGCCAAACGAAAAGGACAAGTGATAATAAAAAGATGATGACAAAAGTCCAATTAAAGCTACCTTCTTCTAAGCTAGAAATCATCATGATAGAAAAAGTCAGTGAAAGTGTAAGAAGCAAGAAAGAAATCCACTCAAAAGGACGTTTTTGTTTATTGGGGGTATTTTCTAAAAATAAAAATCCTAATATGAAGGAGATAATCGGAACGGGCATGATGAGTGTGTAAATCATGTGCCAGTCAAACAAGCCAATCATAAAGCCGCCATAAGTGGGACCAATCGCAGGAGCTAGGCTTATAACGAGTCCAGACAGTCCCATGTAAAATCCGATTTGGCTGCGTGGGATTCGTTCCACGATAAGGTTAAACATGAGAGGGGTAGCAATTCCTGTGGATGCTCCTTGCAGAATGCGTCCTAACATAAGTAGGGCAAAATTAGGGGCAATCATCGCAACGCCATTACCCAGCGTAAACATAGCTAGACTGGTGAATAGAATTTTACGCTCAGACCAATTGTGTGCTAGAGTGGCTCCAAGTGTAATCGTGATAGCGACAACTAGCAGATAACCTGTTGTAATCCATTGCAATGTGCCAAGGTCTGTATGAAAAACTTTCATAAGGTGCGGAAAGGTGACATTCATACTGGTTTCAGATAGAATTCCAGCAAAAGCAATGAGTGCTGTAGCGAGAATAGAGAGCAAGGTTTTCCTTGAAACGGGTTGGTTTGGATGTGACATAATACCTCCTAAAAATATAAATTTCTCTTATTTTATCATAATTACTTATAAAAGAGCATAATAGGAGACCTAGAGAAATACTTATCAGGTCTTCTTTTGCTTATTTAATGTGGTTTAAAATACGCGGTAAACATAAGGATTGCTGGGTTTTTCAACTTTCTTGAAACTATCCACTTCAAGCGTTGGCAAGCTTTGTCCTAGTTGCTTATGGTAGCGAATAGTGATTTTTCCACTCGCTCTTATCCAAGTATTATTTTCAAAATGCTCTGTATTACTAGTTGTCAGAAGTCCATAAACCCCTGAATCTGCGATACAGTGGATAATACCGAAACGGAAAAGAAACTGGCTGTTTTTATCACTTGGGTCGTTGTAGACAAAGCCAGTAAATTCTAACCGTTTCCCTGCAAATTCATCTGGATAATCATAGAGGACTTCCATGACTTCCATATAATTTTCCGTCGTAACGGAGATGACATCTTTTTTCAGATATTTTTTTGCAGCTGCCCGCATTTCCTTCTCGTAAGCACTTTTAGTAAAATAGGTACTGGTATCAGGCTTCAGGTATTGATTGGTAGTACCTTCATCAGCCTGAATGCTCTTTGAACTACCATCAGCTAGAGGAAAATGGTAGCCCTTAGCAGAAACGGTTGTAGAGTCCAAATTGACCGTTGGAAAGAAGAGAGCAACGATAAGTGGTACAACAAGAAAAGCAATGCTAGCAAATTTTGCTGAGTGGCTCGTCAAATGGCTGTGTACTTTCATTTTTTTCATCCAGACGATGAGCTGCACAATAGCTAGCACAAAAGAAAGTATCATGGAAATATATGCCAAATAAGAAAAATGCATATTGATGTATTGATTGAGCTTGCCAGAAAGTTGCAAATACATGGTGGTTTCAAAGTAACCAGCTAAAATTAGAAAACGAATCATAGCACCACCCCCACAAGCCAAGAGTAAATGACAACAACTAAACTAACAATTCCAATGAATTGCCAGATGAATCGTCCTTTGAGGTAATTTTTCATCATGAGGATATTTTTCACATCTAGCATTGGTCCAATGACGAGAAAAGCCAGAACTGGCGCTAAACCAAAGCTAGAAATGAGCGAACTGCCGATAAAGGCATCTGCTTCACTGCAAAGTGAGAGAAGAAATGCAAGCAGCATCAATAGCAAAATAGCCATAAGCGGTGTTGCACTAATGGAAGTCAGGATGCGTGTAGGCACGTAGACTTGCACTAGACTGGCAAAGAGACAACCAAAGACTAAGTAACGACCTGTATCAAAAAATTCGTCAATAGACTGCACAAACACTTGAAATACTTTCTTTGGCTGACTTAAATGGGAGAAGTCGTGTTCATGCTGAATGACTCGATTCTCTTTTTGAATAGTTGCTGTGTTGAGAAAGCCAAAGAAAATTCCTAGAATAATTGCTACAACAATAGAGCCAAGAGCTCTGAGCAAAGCCATTTTAAAGGAATTCCCGAAAGCAGAGTAAGTCGCAAAAAGAACAATGGGATTGATAACCGGCGCTGTCACCATAAAAGGTACAGCTGTGTAACTCGGTACTTTCTTTTCCAAAAAGCGATTGATAATAGGGACAATTCCACATTCGCAAGAAGGGAAAATGAAGCCAATAAAAGTACCAAAGAAAATTCGACACCATTTATTTTTAGGCAGATAGCGATAAACTTTGTCTGGTGTGATATAAACCTCTATAAAACCTGAAATAATACTCCCAATCAGCACAAAAGGTAGTGCTTCAATAATAATGGAGAGGAAAATCGCACCAGCTTGCAAAACGCTAGGTGGTAGTTGATTAAAAAAACTCATAACTTTTTAGCCTTTTGTTCTTTTTTAATCTTTTTTTCTTTTTCATCAGGAAATTCTATTTTTTCGATTTTAGGTAACGTTGCAAATTCTTCAAACATTTTATCTAAATCATCTGAACGCGTAAATTTAATAGCCATAACAGCCTCCTTTTCCTTTTTAACTATTATACTATCATTTTGAAAATTCTGGTGAAATAAAGTCAGCAGAATAAAGATTAGCTTGTGAAAGAAGGAGAGGAATGTGGTATAATGAAGAAACTATGTGTATAAGGAAAAAAATTTTTTGATAAAGTAAAATAGCCATAAACCAAGAATGAAGTAGTAATTGGATTTGGACGACTGGAAAAGGTATGATATAATATTTTTTATGGAAACAAATATTATCGAACTATCGCAAAGTTTAAAGATTAGTCAGAAGCAAATTGAAAAAGTATTGGAACTGACAGCAGAGGGCAACACGATTCCGTTTATCGCTCGTTATCGGAAAGAAATGACAGGTAATTTGGATGAGGTAGAGATTAAGGCTATTCTTGATTTGGATAAAAGTCTGACGAACCTCAGAGAGCGTAAGGCAACGGTGCTGGCAAAGATTGAAGAACAAGGAAAGCTGACGGACAAATTGCGTGCGGCCATTGAAGCAGCTGAAAAGTTGGCTGATGTGGAAGAACTTTATCTTCCTTACAAAGAAAAACGTCGGACAAAAGCTACGATTGCACGTGAAGCAGGACTTTTTCCTTTGGCACGACTCATATTACAAAATGCTGCCACTCTTCAAGAGGAAGCAACTGCCTTAACTAACGAAACATTTCCGACGGCAGAAGCAGCTCTAGCTGGAGCTGTAGATATTTTAGTGGAAGCCATTTCAGAAGATGTACAACTGCGTGCTTGGACTTATCATGAAATGCTGACAAATTCAAGCATTGTTTCAACTTTAAAAGATCAAGATTTGGACGAAAAGCAAGTGTTTCAAATCTATTATGACTTTTCCGAAAAAATCGCGGATATGCAGGGGTATCGCACCTTAGCACTGAATCGTGGTGAAAAGCTAGGTGTTCTCAAAGTTAGTTTTGAGAATAATGTAGATAAGATTATCCGCTTCTTTGAAGTGCGCTTTAAGGTCAAAAATGACTACATTCATGAAGCAATCCAGCAAGCTGTGAAAAAGAAAATCATTCCAGCTATGGAACGTCGGATTAGGGCAGAATTGACCGAGACTGCAGAAGACGGAGCCATTCAGCTCTTTTCAGATAATCTGCGAAATCTGCTCTTGATTGCGCCACTCAAAGGACGCGTGGTACTAGGATTTGACCCAGCTTTTCGGACAGGAGCAAAATTAGCAGTCGTAGATGCAACTGGAAAAATGCTGACAACTCAGGTTATCTATCCTGTTCCACCGGCAAAAGCAGCGCAAATTGAAGCTTCTAAGCAAGATTTGTCAGACTTGATTGACCAATTTGGTGTTGAAATCATTGCTATTGGGAATGGAACAGCTAGTCGTGAAAGTGAAGCATTTGTCGCTGAAGTATTGAAAACTCATCCAAACGTCAGCTATGTTATTGTCAATGAAAGCGGTGCGTCTGTTTATTCTGCTAGCGAATTGGCGCGGCATGAGTTCCCTGATTTGACCGTTGAGAAACGTTCGGCTATCTCTATCGCACGTCGACTGCAAGACCCTCTTGCAGAGCTAGTTAAAATTGACCCAAAATCAATCGGTGTCGGTCAATACCAACATGATGTGAGCCAGAAGAAATTATCTGAAAGCTTGGATTTTGTCGTAGATACCGTTGTTAACCAAGTCGGCGTTAATATCAATACCGCAAGCCCATCTCTTCTATCGCATGTGGCAGGGTTAAACAAAACGATTTCTGAAAATATTGTCAAATATCGTGAAGAAGAAGGCATGATTCGCTCGCGCGATGCCATCAAAAAAGTTCCTCGTCTGGGTGCTAAAGCATTTGAACAGGCGGCAGGGTTCTTACGAATTCCCGAAAGTGATAATGTTTTGGATAATACAGGTGTTCACCCAGAGAGTTATCCAGCTGTTGAGAAATTGTTCCAAACGCTTGCAATTACGGACTTAGATCAAGCCGCTCAAGAAAAATTGCAGTCTTTAGATGTCAAAAAAGTTGCTGCAGATTTGAACTTGGGAGAAGCTACCCTCAAGGATATCATTGCAGACTTGCTCAAGCCAGGTCGTGATATGCGTGATTCATTTGATGCACCGGTTCTGCGTCAAGATGTCCTTGATATGAAGGATTTACAAATTGGGCAAAAGTTAGAAGGCGTTGTCCGCAATGTTGTTGACTTTGGTGCTTTTGTCGATATTGGCATTCACGAAGACGGCTTGATTCACATTTCTAAGCTCAGCAACAGCTATGTCAAACATCCAAGCCAAGTAGTTTCTGTTGGTGATTTGGTAACCGTGTGGGTGGATAAGCTGGATATAGAAAGAGAAAAGGTCAATCTTTCCTTGGTGGCACCGCGTGAATCTAACTAACTATGTCAGACAAGTCTCTTTGGAAGATTTTGGCAAAGAATTTCGACATATGGCTTCTTGGAATAAGCGTCTTCGCTCAACAGGTGGACGCTTTTTTCCAAAGGATGGTCATCTTGATTTTAATCCTAGAATCTATGAACAGTTTGGTTTAGAAACTTTCCGAAAAATTGTGCGGCATGAGTTGTGCCATTATCATCTTTACTTTGAAAAGAAAGGTTATCGACATAAGGATCGAGATTTCAAGCAATTATTGAAAGCCGTGGACGGTTTGCGCTATGCCCCTACTTTATCAAGCCAATCAACTTCAAAAACGCTTGTTTATCAATGCTTGCATTGTCGTGCACAATATCATAGAAAAAGACGAATCAATACTGAGCGGTATTGCTGCGGACGTTGCCAAGGGAAGCTCATTTTTGTCAGACAATTGCAGTCTTAATGATTATTTTGACGAAACAATCAGAAATCCGCCTAAGGACGGATGGCATGATGACTGAAATGTGTTACACTAGATTCAGTATCAATGAAAGAGGCTAAATGATGATGAAAACAACATTTTATAAATTACGTCGAAATAGAGCTGTATCGGGAGTGTTAGCAGGTTTATCTGATAAATTTGGTCTAGATGTAGGGCTTGTTCGCTTTCTATTCGTTTTATTTACTGTCTCTAATTTCGGATTAGGTATTATCATTTACATCATCTTATCATCTGTAATGCCTTACAAGGAAGATGTAGAAGAAGAAATGTATGGAACAGGACCTCGTAAGCGCAAAGAAGCAGAAGCTATCAAAGAAGAAGATGGTTGGTTTTGGTGAGTGTGATGGAGCAAGCGTTTGGTTAAATATGCTAGAAAGGAGTTCGGACAATGAACTCCTTTATTTTAGGAGGAGAAGAAATGGAATATTGGGATGCATATGATGAGCAAAGAGAGCGACAAGGAGATTTTCTAAAGAGAGGTCAACCAATTGCGGAAGGGCAGTATCACCTTTGTGTCAATGTCTTCGTTCGCCATCTAGATGGGGAATTTCTCCTGATGCACCGCAGTCCAGAAAAAGAAATTCATCCTAATTATTATGAGTTTGGTGCAGGAGGAAGTGTGTTGGCTGGTGAAGATAGCATGACCGCAGCCTATCGTGAATTGCGGGAAGAAACTGGGCTAATTCCTAGAGAAATACAACTGATTGAGCAGACGACTTCACCTAAAGATCACTGTCATTTTGATTTTTATGAGGCAACCGTTACAGAAAAAGATGTGAAATATCAAGAGGGTGAAACGGATGGTCACATCTGGCTGAAACCTAGTGAACTCCGATATTTTATGAATCGTTATCCTTTATTTCAAAATCAAAAACAAATTGTAGAAAAAATGCTCCAGTCAGAGAAGTAGTAAATGCTATATATTATATATGGTTGCATCCATTTTCTTTGCAAAATCAAGGATGAAACTCTCCTTTAATCTCAAAATTTGCTATAATAGAAAAAGAAACTATCAAAGGGGAAGAATATGACTGTAAAGATCAAAGATCTATTAAAAAAAGTCAGGTTAAATGTGGTTTATGGCGACGAGAAAATGTTGGAAAGAGAAATTACGACCTCTGATATTTCCCGCCCAGGACTTGAAATGACAGGTTATTTTGACTATTACACCCCAGAGCGTATCCAGCTAATGGGCATGAAAGAATGGTCTTACTTGATGAAGATGACGTCACATAATCGCTATCAGGTTTTACGGAAAATGTTTGAACACGATACAGTTATGATTGTGGCGCGTGATTTGAAAATTCCTGATGAGATGTTAAAGGCTGCAAAGGAAAATGAAATTGTTGTTCTCAGCAGTCACACCCCAACGAGTCGTTTATCCGGTGAGATTTCAAGTTATTTGGATTCGCGTTTGGCTGAGCGAACCAGTATTCATGGGGTTTTAATGGATATTTACGGAATGGGTGTCTTGATTCAAGGAGATAGTGGAATCGGAAAAAGCGAAACTGGTTTAGAACTGGTGAAACGGGGACATCGTTTAGTTGCGGATGACCGCGTAGATATCTACGCAAAAGATGAAATGACTCTCTGGGGCGAGCCAGCGGAAATTTTGCGCCATTTACTTGAAATACGCGGTGTTGGGATTATTGATGTCATGAGCCTTTATGGAGCTAGTGCTGTCAAGGATTCATCACAGGTTCAATTGGCTGTTTATCTGGAAAATTATGATGTCAATAAAACATTTGACCGTTTGGGAAATAATGGTGAAGAGTTTGAAGTATCAGGTGTGTCCATTCCAAGGATTCGTATTCCTGTGAAAACGGGTCGCAACATTTCGGTGGTGATTGAAGCAGCAGCGATGAATTACCGTGCTAAAGAGATGGGCTTTGATGCCACGAAGACTTTTGAGGAACGCTTGACCAATCTCATTAGTGAGAATGAGGTGTCTCATGATTAATCCAATTGCATTTAAAATAGGACCTCTAAGTATTCGCTGGTATGCGATTTGTATTGTAACAGGTTTAGTTTTAGCTGTTTATCTGGCTATGCGTGAAGCGCCGCGAAAGAAAATCATTCCAGATGACATTCTTGATTTTATCCTCATTGCGTTTCCCTTAGCAATCGTTGGAGCTCGCATTTATTATGTCATTTTTGATTGGGGCTATTATGCTAAAAATTCTGCTGAGATTTTTGCCATTTGGCACGGAGGAATTGCTATCTATGGCGGTTTAATCACCGGAGCGATTGTCTTTTATTTTTTCTCACAAAGAAAGCTTATCAATACGCTAGACTTTTTAGATATTGCGGTTCCAGGAGTGATGATTGCCCAAAGTATTGGACGCTGGGGAAATTTCTTCAATCAAGAGGCTTACGGAGCGGTTGTTAAAAGTCTAAATTACTTACCAAGTTTTATGCGCAACCAAATGTACATTGATGGTCATTACCGACAACCAACTTTTCTTTATGAGTCGGTTTGGAATTTGTTAGGATTTGCTTTAGTGATGGTTGCGAGAAGAAAGAAAAATTTCCTCAAACGTGGGGAAATGACTGGATTTTATCTTATTTGGTATGGAATAGGTCGCATGGTGATTGAAGGTATGCGAACAGATAGTCTCATGTTTGCGGGCTTGCGTGTGTCGCAATGGTTGTCTGCTGTTCTAGTGGTTGCAGGAATCATTCTCGTCATTTACCAACGCAGAAAAAAAGATACCCCTTATTATTAAAAAGTTAGGAGAAGAAAAATGCTTGAAATTGCTTATAGTCTAGTTGCCCTCGCTTTGATTGCTTTGATTGTTTATACGATTTTTTTGGTTAGGAAAATCTCAAATGTCGTTGACGAAACAGAAAAAACAATTCAGGTGTTGACGACAGATGTCAATGTGACACTCTATCAAACCAATGAATTGTTAACGAAAGTGAATGTTTTAGCAGATGATATTAACGGGAAAATGACAACAATTGATCCACTTTTCACTGCAGTTGCAGATTTGTCAGAGTCAGTTTCAGATTTAAATGATTCTGCTCGTCATTTGAGTAAAAAAGCTGCTACAGCAGGTAAAAATGGAGTGAAAGCTGGTGCAACTTTATCGGCCTTACGGATGATTACAAAACTATTTAAAAAATAAGAAAGAAGGTTTATTATGGGTAAATTTTCATCTATCCTTTTAGGAACAATCTCTGGTGCGGCTGCAGCGGTATTTCTCACAAGTAAAAAAGGAAAAGAAGTGACAGCTAAGGTTTCTGATTTTATGAATGACGTCAAAGAAAATCCAGATGATTTTAAAGATCAAGTAGTACAAAAAGCCAATCATTTCTCTAATCAAGCTGCAGAAGCAGTCAACCAAGCCAAAGAAAAGGTTGAGAGCGGAGAAATTATAGGTGAAACAATTCTTGACTCTGTGAAAGAAGCAACGAAACAAGTAGTTGACTTCTCACAAGAGAAATTTCAAGAATGGAAAGAAAAAATGGAGTCAGAAGGGATTTCACCAGAAGAATTTAAAAAATCTGCTCCTGAATCATCAGAAAATGAGCCTACTTCCGAGGATATTGTCATTGATTTGACAGAAGAAAACCAAGAATCGGAAAATGAAGACAAAAAAATTGAGGACTAGCACCTCAATTTTTTTAACTTTTTAACATCGATTTTACATCACAACGAATCACAACAATTCACGACAAAAATAGTGCCTGTTTGCAAGGCGCTTTAATTTCAAAACTATTTATTTCTTTTCTGACGAATAAATGCTTGCTGCATTTTAATGCAAACTAAACTAACACCAATTGCTAAAGCAAAAGCTAAGAAAGTGTTTATTTTAATAGACAAGAATAAAAAGCTAAACAAAGCTGTCAAGATACAAAATGTAGCAATATTCACGAAAAATAGTAATTCTTTCAGATTTGGATTCGTTTTTGCTTCAGGAATGTAATCTTGATAAAGGGGATATTGTTCTTGTTCTAATTCTGGATAGGTGTAGTCCTCTTGATAGGGCTGATATTTTCTTGCAGTCATGTTCTCTCTCCTTACAGTACTCTCTTATTTTATCATGATTTTAATTAGATAAATATTACATAACAGTTACAAAAAGGCTAAAAATGCTTTTCAAATTAAAAAATAGAAGAGAAATCAAAAATATGTTATAATTTTGCTATGAAAAAGATTATCATTACAGCGACAGCTGAGAGCGTTGAACAAGTAAAAGAGCTTTTAGAAGCAGGCGTAGATCGCATTTATGTAGGTGAAAAGGAGTATGGTCTTCGGTTACCCCATACTTTTTCTTATGATGAATTGCGGCAGATTGCAGCCCTTGTACATGAGGCGGACAAAAAGTTGACAGTTGCTGTCAATGCTTTGATACATCAGGAAATGATGAATAAAATCAAGCCATTTCTTGATTTTTTAGTGGATATTCAGGCGGATTATATTACTGTGGGAGATGCCGGTGTCTTTTATGTGTTAAAACGCGATGGTTATCCGTTTAAGACGATTTATGATGCCTCGACTATGGTTGCTAGCAGTCGTCAAGTGAACTTCTGGGGGCAAAAAGCTGGCGCTTCTGAGGCTGTTTTAGCACGGGAAATTCCATCGGCAGAATTGTTTAAAATGCAGGAAGTGTTAGAAATTCCTGTTGAGATTTTGGTTTATGGTGCTAGCGTCATTCATCACTCCAAGCGTCCGCTTTTGCAAAATTATTATAATTTCACTCATATTGATGACGAAAAGAGTCGTGAGCGTGATTTATTCCTTGCAGAGCCGAGTGACCCAGATAGCCATTATTCTATTTTTGAGGACAATCATGGGACGCATATTTTTGCAAATAATGATTTGGATATGATGACGAAACTTGGAGAGTTGGTAGAACATGGCTTTACACATTGGAAATTAGAAGGGATTTATACGCCAGGACACAATTTTGTTGAAATTGCCAAACTCTTTGTGCAAGCGCGTGAGCTGATTGAGACCAATCAATTTACACATGATCAGGCTTTCCTTTTGGATGAGCAGATTCATCAATTGCATCCCCAAAATCGTTTCTTGGATACTGGATTTTATGAATATGATCCAGACCAGGTGAAATAAGGAATACAGGTGGTCGCGAGTTGTGACTGCTTGTTTAACATTCACAATCTGCTACCTTTAGTTTGCTTTCAAGCCTTTTTTGCTATAAAATAAAAAGGCTAAGTATTAGAATATGGAAAAGAGCGAGAATATGACAAAAACTTTGAAAAGACCAGAAGTTCTGGCGCCTGCTGGAACGTTGGAAAAATTAAAAGTCGCCATTCGCTATGGAGCGGATGCTGTCTACATTGGCGGACAAGCCTATGGTTTGCGCAGTCGTGCTGGAAATTTTACGTTTGAAGAAATGGAAGAGGGCGTTCAATTTGCTCGTGAACATGGCGCAAAAGTCTATGTGGCTGCGAACATGGTAACCCACGAAGGAAATGAAGAAGGAGCTGGGGAATGGTTCCGCACTTTGCGAGATATTGGCATTTCTGCCGTTATCGTATCTGACCCAGCATTGATTGCCATTGCTTGTACAGAAGCGCCAGGTTTGGAAGTACACTTGTCAACACAAGCTAGCGCAACAAACTATGAAACCTTAGAATTTTGGAAAGATTTGGGGTTGACACGTGTCGTTTTGGCGCGTGAGGTTTCTATGGAAGAACTAGCAGAAATCCGCAAACACACCGATGTGGAGATTGAAGCTTTTGTTCATGGTGCTATGTGCATTTCTTACTCAGGGCGCTGTACTTTATCTAATCATATGAGCATGCGGGATGCCAATCGTGGGGGCTGCTCTCAATCTTGCCGCTGGAAATATGATCTCTACGATATGCCCTTTGGACAAGAGCGCAAGAGCTTAAAAGGCGAAATTCCAGAAGAATTTTCTATGTCGGCTGTGGATATGTCCATGATTGACCATATTCCAGATATGATTGAAAATGGAGTAGACAGCTTGAAAATTGAAGGGCGCATGAAGTCTATTCACTATGTATCTACTGTTTCAAATTGTTACAAGGCGGCAGTAGATGCTTATCTTGAAAGTCCTGAAAAGTTTGAAGCAATCAAGCAAGATTTAGTAGATGAAATGTGGAAAGTTGCGCAACGTGAGTTGGCAACGGGATTTTACTATCATACACCAACTGAAAATGAGCAGCTTTTTGGAGCACGCCGCAAAATTCCGCAATATAAATTTGTGGCAGAAGTGGTGGCTTATGACCCTGATACGCAAACAGCGACTATTCGGCAACGAAATGTCATCAATGAGGGCGACCCAGTTGAGTTTTATGGTCCTGGTTTCCGTCATTTTGATGCAGTCATTACAGATTTATATGATTCAGATGGAAATAAAATTGATCGGGCTCCAAATCCGATGGAACTATTGACGATTTCCTTGCCATATCCGGTTTATCCAGGTGATATGGTACGCAGTCGTAAAGAAGGTTTGATAAATCTTTATAAAGAAGACGGCACAAGTGTCACAGTACGAGCATAAAAATCTACATTGAGAAGAGGTTTGAATGGTTAATTCTGCCTCTTTTCATTTGCAAAAAATATTTTAAAAATTTGGATGTAAACGCTTGCTTTTTTAAAAAAGAAGGTGTACAATATAATTAAAGAAAGATAAGAAAGGGCTGATTCCAATGGGTATCGGAACGTTCATATTTTAAATCGTTTATGATGTATTAGTTTCTATTTGCTAATTGTTTTTCTTAATTGGAGGTATTTGATAAATATTTCTGAAGATGTCATGTAGTGGTTTGTAGAATTGCATCGCGTATAAAGAACGCAAAGTAAGAATAAATAAGAATGTTATTTGATGCAGTCGGTAGAAGCTTTTTAATGATTTTCACGCTTTGGTATAAAACCGCTATTGTTTTAGATGAAAAAACTTGTTTTTGATATGTTGTGGACAAGAAAATCATTCTTTATTAAAATAACGATGGAAACATCATAAGAATCTCTTTTCAGATAATTACTTTCTGAAAGTCTATCTATCACTTATTAGCAAATAGAGACGGCTCCTAGCTTTCTGTAGGTAAACAGTAACTAGGAGTTTTTTGTATGCTCTGTTCTTTGAAAAAAATCATGAAAAGTAGTATAATAAATTGGATATGCAAAAGATTTGCAAAACTGTAATTCGACTTGGGATTCCAAGGACCGTTAGTAAGAAAAATTTGAAAAGGAGAATCAATGAGCAATATTAAATTGATTGCTTTGGGCGGTGTACGTGAAAATGGAAAAAATCTTTACATCGCTGAAGTGGATGAATCTATTTTCGTCCTGGATGTCGGATTAAAATATCCAGAAAATGAACAGCTTGGTGTGGATTTTGTTATTCCAAATATGGACTATTTGTTTGAAAATAAGGACCGTATTGCAGGGGTCTTTTTGACACACGGGCATGCAGATGCAATTGGTGCCTTGCCTTATTTACTTGCTGAAACGAAAGTTCCTGTATTTGGCTCAGAATTGACGATTGAGTTGGCTAAGTTATTTGTCAAAGGAAATGATACGGTCAAAAAGTTCAATGATTTTCATGTGATTGATGAAGACACAGAGATTGATTTTGGTGGTACGGTTGTATCTTTCTTTAAAACAACGCACTCTATTCCAGAGAGTTTAGGGATTGTTTTGAAAACGTCTGAAGGCAATATTGTTTACACAGGTGATTTCAAGTTCGACCAAACGGCTAGTCAGTCTTATGCAACAGATTTTGCTCGCTTGGCGGAAATTGGTCGTGAAGGCGTTCTAGCTCTTCTTAGTGATTCTGCAAATGCGGATAGTACGATTCAAGTGGCAAGTGAGAGCGAAGTTGCAAAAGAAATTAGCAATACGATTGGTGATTGGGAAGGGCGCGTGATTGTTGCGGCGGTTGCAAGCAATCTTTCTCGTATTCAACAGGTTTTTGAAGCTGCTGCTAGGACAGGTCGTCGTGTTGTGTTGACGGGGTTTGACATTGAAAATATCGTTCGGACGGCTATTCGCTTGAAGAAATTATCACTTGTGGATGAACGTCTGTTGATTAAACCTAAAGAAATGTCCAAGTTTGAAGATTATGAATTGATTATTTTGGAAACTGGGCGTATGGGTGAACCAATCAATGGCTTGCGCAAGATGTCTATTGGTCGTCACCGTTATGTAGAAATCAAAGAAGGCGATTTGGTTTATATTGTTACAACACCGTCTATCGCAAAAGAAGCTTTGGTGGCGCGTGTAGAAAACATGATTTACCAAGCAGGTGGTGTTGTCAAACTAATTACGCAAGATTTACGAGTGTCTGGACATGGAAATGAGCGCGATTTGCAATTGATGTTAAACCTCTTGCAGCCGAAATTCTTGTTCCCAATTCAAGGAGAATATCGTGAATTGGCAGCACATGCTAAAGCTGCAATGGCAATTGGTATGTTGCCAGAGAACATTTTTATTCCAAAACGTGGTAGCATTATGGAATATGAAAAGGGTGATTTTGTACCTTCTGGTGCGGTATCTTCTGGTGATGTCATGATTGATGGAAATGCGATTGGTGATGTCGGAAATATCGTTCTTCGTGACCGTAAAGTTCTGTCTGAAGACGGTATCTTTATCGTCGCCATTACAGTAAACCGTCGTGACAAGAAGATTATTTCCAAAGCCAAGGTTCATACGCGTGGATTTGTTTATGTCAAGAAAAGCCGTGATATTTTGCGTGAAAGTTCTGACTTAATCAATAAAACAGTGGAAGATTATCTTGCAAAAGATAACTTTGACTGGGGTGAACTGAAAGGAGCTGTACGTGATAATCTTGCGAAATACCTCTTTGAGCAAACTAAACGTCGTCCAGCGATTTTACCCGTTGTAATGGAAGTGCGTTAAGCAGGTTAAATTAGCACATTTTATATAGTGACAAAATAGTGGGGTCAGGACATTTGTTCCAACCCCTTTCTTACATTTATATGAAAAGGAGACAAAATGGCATTTTTTGAAATAGAATATCATTCAGCAGTACTAGAAATGGAGCGTCGTGTCAATGTCATCTATCCCGATGCGGATACAGTAGCTCCCAGTCAGGTAGTAGATACGGATATTCCCGTTCTTTACCTTTTGCACGGTATGGGAGGCAATGAAAATTCGTGGCGAAAACGGACGAATATTGAGCGTTTACTGCGCCATACAAATTTAATTGTCATTATGCCATCAACAGATCTTGCTTGGTACACCAACACTGCTTATGGGTTGAATTATTATGATGCCATAGCAAAAGAATTGCCTGAGGTTATGCAGCGATTCTTCCCCAATATGAGTCGGAAACGGGAGAAAACATTTATTGCAGGCCTGTCGATGGGAGGTTATGGAGCTTATAAAATAGCCTTGACGACAGATCGATTCTCTTATGCAGGGTCATTTTCAGGTGCTATTGGGCTCGGTTTGGATGATGTGGATATAGAGGAACTTCCAGGCGGAACGCTTAACTATTGGCAAGGTGTGTTTGGCGATTTGAAAGCAGCTGATGTTAAGCGACATTTTTTGACGACAATGGCAAAGAAGTCAGATAAAAAGACTAAATTTTACGCTTGGTGTGGGGAGCAAGATTTTCTCTATCAAGCAAATGAAGTAGCTGTTAAACAATTGCGCGAATGTAGCTTAGATATCACCTATCATCATAATCTGGGAAAGCACGAGTGGTATTACTGGGAAAAACAATTAGAGGAATTCCTGAAATGGCTGCCGATTGATTTTGAAGTAGAAGAGCGCTTGTCCTAAAGTTGCTTGAGAGATGCCCTTTTTGATAGGAAATTACATTTTCCTATCAGTGATTTGTTATTTCTTTTACAAGCACCCATTTTAAGAATTTTTTAAGCGAATCTCATTATACTTACTCTTTATATTTTAGATTAGGAGGAGAGTATGAGATTTCTATTTCGATTGATTTCTGGGTTATTTCGATTGCTCTGGCGATTGGTTTACACAGTTGCATTAACAGCACTCTTTTTAGTGGGAATCTTGTATATCATGAGTCCTTCTAAAAGCAATTTTTCGACAACACTTCAGTAAGATGTCAGTCAAATTTATCGATATGTAAGTGGTCAAGATAGTCAACTAGGCCTTGGACAAAATGTAAAAGACCTGACCAAACAGCTATCGGACAATCATGTTCACCAAACTTCTGGTGCACGCTGGGATAAAGCGAGTGCTACGGTTTATATTGATACACAAGATGAGATATTTCGCTCAGCTTATCAGGAAGCCATTCGTACTTGGAATCAGACAGGTGCTTTTACTTTTCAGATTGTAAATGATAAAAGTCAAGCCAATATTGTGGCTACAGAGATGAATGATGGTACGGTGAGTGCGGCAGGTGAGGCAGAATTACAAACTAATTTATTGACAAAACGCTTCACAAATGTAACGGTTCGACTAAATCGTTATTATCTATTGAATAGTCAATATGGCTACTCTTATGAGCGAATCGTAAACACAGCAGAGCATGAACTGGGACATGCGATTGGATTGGAGCACAATGAAGAAAAATCCGTCATGCAGTCCGCTGGATCGTTTTATGGTATTCAAGCAGTAGATGTTCAAGCAGTAAAGGAGTTGTATCAAGCATAAAATGATAAGAAATATGTTTAAAATCATCAGACGTTTCCCAGAGCAAGTTTTCTTGTTTGTCTTTAATTCCAGCATTTTTGCCTGGCTTTGGCAAAGTGGTTCTGATATTGCCGATCGTATCGGTGTGACAGCTGCATGACAAGAACATGTTCCGACACCCATTCAGAATTTCTTTGGTCAAAGCAGTCAAGCTGTTCAAGGATTTTTCAATCATTCAGCCGTGATGTGGCTGATTGGTTCGATGATGATTCTTTGGGTCATTCGTTTTGTAAAAGGAATCATCAAATGAGGGCTTTTTGCTTTGATTATTCTATTAGGTGTTTACCTTGTGATGCAAAATCAAGAAATTTTAAATAGTTTTAAATGAAAATGCGGTCAAAATGAACCGTATTTTTGTTTTCTAAGATAGCCGTTGGGATAGGAATCTGCTATAATAGGGTTATGATTATTTTACAAGCAAATAAGATTGAACGCTCTTTTGCAGGGGAGGTTCTTTTTGATAATATCAACCTGCAAGTGGATGAACGAGATAGAATTGCCTTAGTCGGGAAAAATGGAGCTGGGAAGTCAACCCTGCTCAAGATTTTAGTGGGTGAGGAAGAGCCTACTTCTGGTCAAATCAATAAAAAACGAGATCTTTCCCTGTCCTATCTGGCTCAGGACAGCCGCTTTGAGTCGGAGAATACCATCTATGACGAGATGTTGCATGTTTTTGATGATTTACGTCAGCAGGAGCAGCGATTACGACAGATGGAGCTGTCTATGGGGGATTTGACTGGGACGGATCTGGAAAAACTGATGACAGATTATGACCGCTTGTCAGAGAATTTCCGTCAGGCAGGCGGATTTACCTATGAAGCAGATATTCGTGCCATTCTCAATGGTTTCAAGTTTGATGAGTCCATGTGGCAGATGAAGATAGAAGAGCTTTCGGGCGGGCAGAATACTCGGCTGGCTCTAGCGAAAATGCTGTTGGAAAAGCCAGATTTATTGGTACTGGATGAGCCTACTAACCACTTGGATATAGAGACGATTGCTTGGCTAGAGAACTACTTGAGCAACTACAGTGGAGCTCTCATCATCGTCAGTCACGACCGTTATTTCCTAGACAAGGTAGCCACTGTGACGCTGGACTTGACCCAGCATTCGTTGGATCGCTATGTGGGAAATTACTCTAGTTTTGTTCAGCAAAAGGAGCAGAAGCTCTTGACAGAGGCCAAGAATTATGAAAAGCAGCAGAAGGAAATTGCTGCTTTGGAGGATTTTGTCAATCGCAATCTGGTTCGGGCATCTACAACCAAACGCGCTCAATCCAGACGCAAACAGCTGGAAAAAATGGAGTGTCTTGACAAGCCAGACAGAGGCAACCGTTCTGCTAATATGACCTTTCGCTCAGCTAAACCTTCTGGAAATGTCGTTCTGACGCTGGAAGATGCGGCTATCGGTTATGATCATCAAGTGTTGGCCGAGCCTATCAATCTGGATATTCGTAAATTTAACGCAGTAGCTATTGTCGGACCAAATGGTATTGGCAAAACAACTCTTATCAAGTCCATTGTGGGACAAATTCCTTTTATCCGTGGTCAGGAGCATCTGGGAGCAAATGTGGAGCTGGGCTACTATGACCAGACCCAAAGCCGATTGACACCGAGCAATTCAGTCTTGGACGAGCTTTGGAATGATTTTAAACTAATACCAGAAGTGGAAATCCGCAATTGTCTGGGCGCTTTCCTCTTTTCAGGTGATGATGTCAAAAAGTCTGTCAGTATGCTGTCAGGTGGGGAACGAGCGCGGCTTTTACTGGCTAAGTTGTCTATGGAAAACAAGAATTTTCTGGTGCTGGACGAGCCAACCAACCACCTAGATATTGATAGCAAAGAGGTGCTGGAGAATGCCTTGATTGACTTTGACGGTACTTTGCTCTTTGTCAGCCATGATCGCTACTTTATCAACCGGGTTGCCACGCAGATTATCGAGCTTTCTGATACTGGATCTACTCTTTATCTGGGCGATTATGACTATTATCTGGAGAAAAAAGCAGAGCTGGAAGCTTTGAGAGAGGAGAAAGCTACTGCGGCAGAGCCCGCTCAGTCTCAGCCAGTCACCAACTATCAACTCCAGAAAGAAACACAGAAAGAAGCTCGGAAATTAGCTCGCCGTTTGGAGCAGTTAGAAGCTGAAATCGAAGAGCTGGAGATGCAAACTACCGAGTTGACAACAGCTATGCAGGCAACCAATGACGCAAGCGAACTCATGGAGCTTCAGCAAAAGCTAGACCAGCTGACTGAACGACAGGAAGCTGCCATGACAGAGTGGGAAGAAGTGGCAGAACAGGTGTGAGCGAGCTATTTTTAAGTCAAGAAAGTTTGTTCGAGACGGAGAAATTCCTCCCCAAGAGTAAATACCGAACGTTTAAAATGGGAATGAGAGTTTTTTTGAGCAAAAAACCTCATCCTTCATGAAGGATGAGGTGACTTTTAAGTAATTTGCCATTTTTTACATTTCGGACGAGGAGTTTTAGGGTAAAATGGCTTTGTCCAGTTTTCGGAAGGAAGTTTTTGGAGCAAATTCCGAATATTCTCGTTTCGGACAAAGCTTTTTTGAAAAAATAATGTCGTCCGATTTTTGGACAAGAAGATTTTGATAAAAAAAGACGTATCCGAAAGTAAAATCCGAACTTTAAAAAACCAGGCTGGATTTCCAGCCTAGTTTTTATTTTTGAGTTCTTTTTTTGCTTTGGCTAATTCATTTCTGAGAGAGAAATTCTTCGGCATACTAATGAGGATAGTAGTGATAGCTCCAAGTAAGACAGAGAGTAAAATTAAGAAAATCAGTGGAATTTTAAAGCGAAAGAGAATAAAACTGACGGTGACGCTTTGCATATTAGCTAAGGACAATCCAGCGGTTAGGAGGATTGCGAGCAACAGTAAAATGTAGTTCATTCTTTCTTTCATCATTAGTCTCCTTTTGTATTTTATATCTCTATTCAAACTCTGCCTTGCTCTTGACGTCTCCGTATTCTTCTGGGACTTCTTGAGCTAGAATGTCCTCGTAGTTGGCGAGTGGAGTATCTTGGCCATATTTATTCTTCAGGGCGGTTGTCACTAGGCGATAAGCTAGATTGGCATTGCGGGATAGGATAGGACCGTGGAAGTAAGAGCCAAAGACATTCTTGTAGTGCACGCCTTCGCTTTGGTCTTCCTTGTTGTTTCCATTCCCATAAATAATTCTGCCGAGCGGTTTTTCGTCTTCAGATAGGAATGTCCGTCCTTGGTGATTTTCAAAACCATAATAGGTTTCGTCAAATTCATCGTTATGAATCTTGATGTCGCCGATGTAGCGGTTATTTTTTTGATTGAGAGTATAATGTCCCATAATTCCAAGTCCCTCAATCCGCCGACCAGAAGCTTCAATGTAGTATTGACCTAGAAGCTGAAAGCCACCACAAATAGCTAGCACTACGCCGTTATGATTGATAAATTCTTCCAAGCTATCTTTTTTTGCAGGCAGATCTCGTGCCACAATGGTCTGCTCGTAGTCTTGCCCTCCGCCGAAAAACGCCAAATCATAGTAATCTTTATCAAACTCATCTTCAAGTGATACAATATCAATCTGAACGCGAGCGCCTAGCTTTTCAGCTACATATTTGAGCATGAGAATATTACCATTATCACCATAGGTATTCATGAGATTGCCATAGAGATGGGCAATTTTTAAATAATAAGTATAATCCCGATTTTCAGGAGAAGTTAGTGATGTATAAACCATTAGTTCATCTCCTTTCTGACGACTTGATGAGAAGCCAGCAATTCGCGAAACTCTAGCATGGCGGTGTAAGTAGCTAGGATATAGGCATGCTTGGTTTCTTGGTTTTTAATTTTTTCAAAGACCTGGCTTAAATCAGCTACTTCACTGATTTGTTCAGCATTATAGCCAGTCACCCGCAAGCGTCGGGCAATCTCAGAATGACGAACCCCGCCAGCAATCATATGCGGGATATCCATGTTTAAAATCTGCTCAAAATCTGCATCCCAGATCCAGCTCGTATCGATACCGTCCGCATAATTAGCATTGAGCAGAACTGACAAGCTAAATGGATAAGGAGCTAGTTTAATCATTTCTAGAGCTTGCGTGGCTCCAACAGGATTTTTAATGAGAACTAGCGTACACTCCTTGTCGCCAATCTTGAAAGTTTCCTGACGTCCGAAAACAGCTCTGCTCTTGTCAAAACCAGTCTTGATAGTAGTCGGCTCAACTTCAAAGAATTGAGCAACGGAAACGGCAGCTAAAGCGTTGTAGATATTGTAGAGACCACCGATATTGATGTGATAGCTTTGACCGTCAATGACAAAATCCGAACTGTTGTGACGAAGACTGGTCAATTGGGTTAGTTTGTAGTCTAATTCAGGGCGCCTAAAGCCACAGTGCTCACAAATATAATCACCTAGATTGGCATAAGTGTTGAGCTTGTATTTTAGAATGTGCTGACATTTAGGACAGAGAATACCCTCCGTATTGTAATGAGCTAGTTTTGGCTCTCCTTTTTCTGTATCAAAACCATAATATTGAACCGGATTTTTGAGAGTAACAGAGTTAAACAGCGGACTGTCTCCATTTAGCAAGACGGTTGCCGTAGGAACCTTTTGAGCAGCATCCAAAATCATTTGGTAGGTCGTGTAAATTTCTCCGTAACGATCCATTTGGTCGCGGAAAATATTGGTAAAGACGAAAAGGCTCGGTTTAATGTAGTCGCAAATGCGTGAGAGGCTAGCTTCATCAATTTCCAGTACAGCGATATTCTTGCCAGATTTTCCTTTTTTTGCGGTTAGGAAAGTGGTTGTAATGCCGCTAATCATATTGGCTCCGCTGGGATTGGTCACTACTTCGTCAAAAGCGTCTTTGAGGATTCCAACTGTCAGAGCAGTAGTCAAGGTTTTCCCGTTTGTCCCTGTAATCACCACTACTTCGTAATCACGTGCTAGTGTATTTAAAATGTCGTTGTCAAATTTCAGGGCAAGTTTTCCAGGCAGAGTTGAACCACGTCCCAGTTTGCTTAAAACAAAATGGGAGGATTTCCCTGCAAGAGTGCCCAACATAGTATTTATCTTCATAAGAAATATTTTATCATAAAAAGTAAAGAAGGTTACAGAAAAATATCTTGAAAAGTGATATAATAATTAAGAATGTTTTTAGGTTGAGAAAGAGAGGACACTGGAAATGAATTTTCAGCAATTGTCCAATCTCCAATATTGGTCTAGTTTATTTTCTAGTCCTTGGAGTATTGTCATCAATATTATCGATATTGCACTAGTTGCTTGGATTTTATTTTATTTTACAAAAGCAATCGCTGGCACTAAGATTATGATTCTCGTTCGAGGGGTTTTAATTTTTGTACTGGCTCAGATTCTTGCCAATGCAATTGGTTTAACAACGGTTTCTTGGTTAATCAATCAAGTCATTACCTATGGAGTTATTGCGGCTGTTGTGATTTTTACACCTGAGATTCGTACAGGTCTGGAAAGGCTGGGGCGTGCTACCAATTTGTTTTCGACAGCACCCATTAGCTCAGAAGAAAGAATGGTGCAGGCATTTGTCAAAGCAGTGGATTATATGAGTCCGCGGAAAATTGGGGCTCTCGTTGCTATCCAAGGTAGCAGAACCTTGCAAGAATACATTGCAACAGGGATTCCTTTAGATGCCGATGTATCAGGTGAGTTGTTAATCAATATCTTCATTCCTAATACACCGCTACATGACGGAGCTGTCATTGTAAGAGACAATAAAATAGCCGTTTCTTGCGCTTATCTTCCGCTCACAGAAAACACAGGGATTTCTAAGGAATTTGGAACGCGTCATCGTGCAGCAATCGGTCTTTCAGAAGTGTCAGACGCTCTTACTTTTGTAGTGTCGGAGGAAACGGGAGGGATTTCAATTACACATAATGGAGTTTTCAAACACGATTTGACCTTAGAAGAATTTGAAGCAGAATTGCGGAAAGTGCTGATTTCAGATGAACAACCAAAATCACCATTTAGAAATCGTGTGCTAGGAGGTCGGAAACATGAAAAATCGTAAACAGATTTGGTATATCGTTTCTTCCATTTTTTTTGCTGCTGTTTTATTTATTTATGCAACAACGACAAATTATCAAAATAATTCAAGTGCTAGACAAACTACGTCTGAAACGTACACTAATACCTTGCCTAGTGTTCCAATTGACATTAAATACGATAGTGAAAAGTATTTTATTAGTGGTTTTTCATCTGAAGTATCAGTGGTGTTAACTGGTTCTAATCGTGTGACTCTTGCTAGTGAAATGCAAGAAAGTACACGAAAATTCAAGGTTGTGGCAGATTTGACAAAATCTACAGAAGGAATGAGAGAAGTACCTTTAGCAATTAAAAATTTACCAAGTGGGTTAACTGCGACTGTCACACCAGCTAAGATTACAGTGAAAGTTGGCAAGAAAGCAAGCAAGACAGTTGAAGTGAAAACAACTATCAGTTCAGCCCAGTTAGCAGATGGGTTGATGGTTGATCGCGTGACGGTTGGTGACAGTAAGGTAACTGTTACAAGTGACGAAGATACGCTGGCTAAGGTCGATCATGTAGAAGCGGTAGTGCCAACTAGTGAAAAAATATCCGCTAACTATTCAGGAAATGCCCCACTACAAGCAGTTGATGCAAATGGCACAGTTTTGCCAAGTGTGATTACTCCTTATGAGACAACCATAAAAATTACTGTTAAATCATCAAGTTCGTCTTCGAGTTCTACGAGCTCATCCAAATAAAAGTATTGAAAGGATTTTATAAAAATGGGAAAATATTTCGGAACGGACGGAGTTCGTGGAGAAGCAAATGTGGAGTTAACACCAGAGTTAGCTTTTAAATTAGGGCGTTTTGGTGGTTATGTATTAAGCCAGCATGAGAAAGATGTACCCCGTGTCTTTGTAGGACGTGACACACGTATTTCAGGAGAAATGCTGGAAAGTGCTTTAGTAGCTGGACTTCTGTCTGTTGGGATTCGTGTTTATAAGCTCGGAGTTATTGCTACACCAGGCGTTGCTTATCTGGTGAAATCTGAGAGAGCAAGTGCTGGTGTCATGATTTCAGCTAGCCACAATCCAGCACTTGACAACGGTATTAAATTCTTTGGTGGCGATGGCTATAAATTGGACGATGAGCGTGAATTGGAAATTGAAGCTCTTCTTGATGCCAAAGAAGACGATTTACCGCGTCCAAGTGCGGAAGGTTTAGGAACTCTTATGGATTATCCAGAAGGATTGCGCAAATATCAACAATATCTCGTATCTACTGGTCTTGATTTAGACGGAATGAAAGTTGCTCTTGATACAGCAAATGGTGCTGCTTCAACCAGTGCTCGTCAGGTATTTGCGGATTTGGGAGCTAGATTGACGGTCATCGGGGAAAATCCAGATGGGCTAAATATCAACTTGAATGTTGGCTCTACACATCCTGAAAAATTGCAAGAAACAGTCCGTGAATCAGGTTCAGCACTTGGTCTGGCATTTGACGGCGATAGCGATCGCTTGATTGCAGTTGATGAGAACGGTGAGATTGTCGATGGCGATAAAATCATGTATATCATTGGGAAATACCTCTCTGAAAAAGGTTTGCTTGCTCAAAATACAATTGTAACAACTGTTATGTCAAATCTTGGTTTCCATAAAGCTTTGGATCGTGAAGGCATTAACAAGGTGATTACAGCTGTTGGTGACCGCTATGTTGTAGAAGAAATGCGCAAATCTGGTTACAATTTGGGCGGTGAGCAATCTGGTCACGTAATCATCATGGATTATAATACGACGGGTGACGGTCAGCTGACAGCCGTTCAATTGACAAAAGTGATGAAAGAAACAGGTAAACCTTTGTCTGAATTAGCGTCAGAAGTAACGATTTATCCACAAAAATTGGTCAATATCCGTGTTGAAAACAGCATGAAGCACAAGGCCATGGAAGTACCTGATATTAAAGCGGTGATTGAAAAAATGGAAGCGGAAATGGCTGGCAATGGTCGTATTCTTGTTCGTCCAAGCGGAACAGAACCACTTTTACGGGTCATGGCAGAAGCACCAAGCCACGAAGAAGTAGACTATTACGTTGGTACAATTGCAGATATTGTGCGCGCTGAAATTGGTATTGAATAAAGTAAAGAAGCTCTTGTTTGTACGGCAAACGAGGCTTTTTTCTTTCTATTGCAACTTGTTTTGTCAATCAATTTTTTATATAATACAAGCAATATATGAGGTGATGATGTGAAAACAAGAGGATTATTGGTACTGGATGTAGACAGTACCTTGATTAGAGAAGAAGGAATCGATTTGCTAGGTGCTGCAGCAGGAGTTGGTGAGCAAGTCGCAGCTATTACAGAACGGGCTATGCAAGGGGAATATGATTTTGAAACGGCTCTGATAGAACGTGTGACTTTGCTCAAAGGACTTCCTGAAACAATTTTTAAACGAGTTTCTAAGAAAATTCATTTTAGCAAAGGTGCTCAAGAGTTGATAGAGGAAATGCATCAGCGTGGATACAAGGTTGGCATTGTATCAGGCGGATTTCATGAAATGGTAGACGAATTAGCCACGAAATTGAACGTAGATTATGTAAAAGCTAATCGTTTAGAAGTGAAAGATGGTAAGCTAACCGGCAAAGTTTTAGGAACAATTGTCACAAAAGAAGTCAAAAAAGCAATACTAAGACAATGGGCGGGGGAAAATAATTTGACTCTTGCTCAAACCATTGCTGTAGGAGACGGTGCCAATGACCTACCGATGATATTGACGGCAGGAATCGGGATTGCTTTTAATGCCAAGCCTTTTGTGAGAGAACAAGCGCCGTATCAAATCAATCAAACGGACTTGTATCAGGTCATAAAACTTTTGGAAGAGATAGAAAGTGAGGACTAAGCCATGCATATTTTAATTGTACCGGATTCTTTTAAAGAAAGTTTATCAGCCCAAAGTGTTGCAGAGGCTATAAAAGCAGGTTTTTCCAAGGCACTCCCTGAAGCAACATTTGACTTGCTACCCATTGGAGATGGTGGTGAGGGAACAATGGCAGCTCTAACTGCAGCCTTGCAGTTAGACACTTATACTCACATCGTAACTGGGCCTTTCGGAGAACCTGTTTCGATGAAATATGCTCGTAAAGGCGATGTGGCTCTCTTTGAAATGGCTGACTTGATTGGGTTGGCGAGTATCTCATCAGAAAAAAGAAACCCTTTGACTCTTGATACCAGAGGATTAGGAGAGTTAATTTTGTATCTAGCCAAGGAAGGTGTGCGGCAGATTTATATTGGTGTAGGGGGCTCAGCTACCAATGATGGTGGAATTGGAATGGCAGCTGGACTGGGTTATGAATTTTTTGATAAAGACAATCACCTGCTTCAAGCAAAGGGTATCTCTTTAGACCGTGTGGCTCGCATTTCAGCTGATAATGTTCCTGCAATTTTGGAAAATCTGGACATTCAGATTTTGACAGATGTCACGAATCCTCTCTGTGGTGAAAACGGCGCCACATACGTCTTTGGAGGACAAAAAGGTTTACCCGCTCTGCTATTTTCTCAAGTGGATCAGGCAATGGCAACCTTTTATAAACAAGCTAATCCAACAATCTTTTCACTGGCTGGTGCAGGTGCCGGAGGAGGAATGGCGGCTGGTCTGGTGACATTTGCGCATGGAAAAATCGTTTCAGGAATTGACACTTGTCTTAACTTGCTTGATTTTGATAATCGTGTCAAAAAGGTTGATTTAGTCATCGTGGGTGAAGGACGAATGGATCAGCAAAGTCTGGCAGGCAAAGCTCCGATTGGAGTGGCAAGAAGAACACCAAGGAATGTCCCCGTTATTGCTATTTGTGGTAGTTTAAGCGATGACTTACCTTATTTTCCGGCAGAAAACATTCAAGCTGCTTTTCCAATCATTTCTCAAGTCGAACCTCTAGCTATTACTTTAGCCAAGGCAGAAGAAAATCTCATCCGAACAGCTCAAAATATTGGAAATCTATTAAAAATGAAAATATAAGATTTAACTCTATCGGCTGAATCTTGAGAAAGTGGAATTTGACCTATTTTCATTTTCGTTGAGGCGATTATCTCTATCACATCTGCCATTTTCGACTAATTTAATAAGGGATTAGAGCTAGTATTCTTTCACTTCCTTAATTTTTTCTTTTGTTGTCCAATCTCACTCCCATTTTTCTTTTTTTTATGATAAACTATATAAGAGGGGGTGTAGACATGATAAAGATATTTGGTCAGTTGCGCTATCATTGGCAACCAGATCTTTCTCTTCTAATCATTTATTGGTCTTTATCGGTCATTCCGATTTTTATAGGTTTTGCATTTTTATTTGAGAGTTCAGAAGTTCCGTTTTTAGTTCTTTTATCTTTCTTTTTGTTCATGGTATTATTGGGGATTGGTGTACATAGATATTTTACGATATATGACAACGGGATTTTAAGAATTACTACGGCAAATCCATTTACACCTTCGAAGATTGAAATTTCAACAATTCGTAAAGTAGAAGTGACAAAAACTTCTATTACTCTTTTATTTGATGGCAAAGAAAAAGGCCGTACGTTTTGTATGCGTAAGTGGCCTAAGAAGTATTTTGTAAACGCTTTGGCTTTGAATGATCATTTTAAAGGTGAAGTTGAACTAATGGACAACTTCACCCACGTAGACTATTTTGAAACCTATTATGCTCATCCTAAAAAAACTACTCTTTCTTAAGAGCTTTTGTAGGACAGTTTTTGATAGCTTCAATAACATCAGGTGTTTCAGGAATTTCTTTTTCCAGAAGTTCATCGTCTTGATGAAATTTAACAATGCCATTGTCATGATAATCAAATAGTTCAGAATAGGTTTGGCAAAGCCCGCAGGCAATGCATCGTTCAGGAATGAGTGTCACTTTCATACTCATATTGTAATCGGAATTTGGAAAAAATACAAGGAGGAAGTCATGGCAAAGGATCCATGGGAAGAAGATATTTACGACAAGGGAGAAAAAGAATTGACGAGAAGTAAAAAAACGAGCGATGTAGCGGCCAATCGTGTGTTGACAATTTTAGCGGTTATTTTTTTCATCATGGTGATTACCATTGTAGGTATGATGATTTATTTATCAACTGGCGGAAGCAGCAAAAAAGCAGCAACACAGGGCTTTTATAATACTAAGGCTACCAGCAAACCAAGTGAAAGTTCTAGCGTTCCAGAGTCTTCTAAGGCAACAAGTGATAGCAGTCAAACGCAATCATCTGAAGGAACGCTTACTGTTCAAGCTGGAGAAGGTGAGGCGGCCATTGCTGTGCGTGCAGGGATTTCGATTGCTGAATTGGAGCGTTTGAATCCTTCTCATATGACAACAGGCGCTTGGTATGCCAATCCAGGTGATGTGGTGAAAATTCGATAGGAGTGTAGAATGAAACAAATTCAAATTGCCATTGATGGTCCGGCTTCAAGCGGAAAGTCAACGGTTGCTAAGATTATTGCGAAAGATTTCGACTACACTTACTTGGATACAGGCGCTATGTATCGTGCGGCGACGTACTTAGCTTTACAAAATGATTTATCTGCAGAAAAGTGGTCTGAAATTGTCGCATTATTAGACACTTATCCAGTTAGTTTTGGGCGTGATAAAAATGGGGAGCAGCTTGTTTTTGTTGGAGATGTAGATGTGACGCATCCGATTCGTGAAAACGAAGTGACCAACAATGTCTCTTGGGTATCTGCAATTCCAGAAGTACGAGAAAAGTTGGTGGATTTACAGCGAGAAATTGCATCTCAAGGTGGTATTGTCATGGACGGCCGTGACATTGGAACGGTTGTGCTACCTCATGCGGAATTAAAAATTTTTCTCGTAGCCTCAGTTGACGAAAGAGCTGAGCGCCGTTATAAAGAAAATCTTGAAAAAGGCATTCCGACGGACTTGGAAACTTTGAAAAAAGAAATTGCAGAGCGGGACTATAAAGACAGTCACCGAGCGGTTTCTCCTTTAAAACCAGCAGTTGATGCCATTCATTTTGATACAACGGGTATCGGAATTGCTGAAGTTGTGGCTTTTATCGAAGAAAAAGCTAAAAAAATCCTTGACAAATAATCTGAAACTTGATATTATATAAAAGTTGAGAAAAGCAGAAGTGAGAGCTTCTCGCCTTGCGACTAACGTTGTCTGGCTCTACGGATTAAGTTTCAGAGATGAAATACTATCATGTAGTGCGGGCTTGCGTTAGCAAGTCCGCTCTTGTTTTTCTCTAAAAATAAAAAAGAGGTGAAAACCATAGCAAAACAAGACTTATTCATCAATGATGAAATTCGTGTGCGTGAAGTTCGTTTGATCGGTCTTGATGGTGAGCAATTGGGCATTAAACCACTTAGCGAAGCACAAGCAATTGCTGACGATGCAAATGTGGACCTTGTTCTAATTCAACCACAAGCTAAACCGCCTGTTGCGAAAATTATGGACTACGGAAAGTTCAAATTTGAGTATCAGAAAAAACAAAAAGAACAACGCAAAAAGCAAAGTGTTGTTACCGTGAAAGAAGTTCGTCTCAGTCCAACGATTGACAAAGGTGATTTTGATACAAAACTTCGCAACGCACGCAAGTTCCTTGAAAAAGGAAATAAAGTGAAGGTTTCTATTCGCTTTAAAGGGCGGATGATTACTCACAAAGAAATCGGAGCTAAAGTATTAGCCGACTTTGCTCAAGCAACGCAAGACATTGCGATTATTGAACAAAGAGCTAAAATGGATGGACGTCAAATGTTCATGCAATTAGCACCAATCCCTGACAAAAAGTAATCTGTCAGAAGTTAGAAAAAGGAGAAAAATATCATGCCAAAACAAAAAACACACCGCGCATCAGCTAAACGTTTCAAACGTACAGGTTCTGGTGGCTTGAAACGTTTCCGTGCTTACACTTCTCACCGTTTCCACGGAAAAACTAAAAAACAACGTCGTCATCTTCGTAAAGCAGCAATGGTGCATTCAGGAGATTTCAAACGTATCAAAGCAATGCTGACAGGTCTTAAATAAGAGATTTTGTAGCAGATTATTCTAGGAAATATTGGAGGAAATATAAATGGCACGTGTTAAAGGTGGCGTTGTATCACGCAAACGTCGTAAACGTATTTTAAAATTAGCTAAAGGTTACTATGGTGCAAAACATATCTTGTTCCGTACTGCAAAAGAACAAGTAATGAATTCTTACTACTATGCATACCGTGACCGTCGTCAAAAGAAACGTGATTTCCGCAAATTGTGGATTACACGTATCAATGCGGCAGCTCGTATGAATGGTTTGTCATACTCACAATTGATGCACGGTTTGAAATTGGCTGAAATTGAAGTAAACCGTAAAATGCTGGCTGACTTGGCTATCAACGATGCAGCAGCTTTCACAGCTCTTGCAGATGCAGCTAAAGCAAAATTAGGTAAATAATGAAAATAGGCTGGGAGAATGTTTTCAGCCTTAAATCATACTGTGTCATAAAATAACGATGCAGTGGTTGATTGTTCAAAGTATAGCTTTGAAGTTGCAAGATAGAATTTGCGAAACAAGTCTCAAGACTGTTCGTTTTTCAAACTCAGCAACTTTACAGGAGTGGGATGGAACTAAATGCTATCTCACTCCTTATTTTTTTAGCTAAAACTGGAGAAAATTCGTGATTTAGGATATAATGGAAAAAAGCAAAGGAGGATGCTATGGCTTCTAAAATGTTGCATACGTGCTTGCGAGTGGAAGATCTAGAAAAATCTATTGCATTTTATGCAGATGCATTTGAATTTAAAGAATTACGGCGCAAGGACTTCCCAGAACATCAATTTACAATTGTTTATTTGGGACTTGAAGGTGATGATTATGAGTTGGAATTAACTTATAATTATGGACACGGACCTTATGTGATTGGCGATGGTTTTGCTCATGTGGCTTTGAGTACGGCTGATTTGCTACAGCTTCACGCTGAACACACTGCTAAAGGATATGAGGTTACACAGCCAAATGGACTTCCTGGAACAAAGCCGAATTATTACTTTATTAAGGATCCGGATGGTTATAAAGTTGAAGTGATTCAAGAAAAAACTTTATAAGTTTGTAAATAATTGAAAATGAAAGGCTTGAAATTATTTTAGCCTTTTTTAGTAGGTAAAGTCTTTTTTAAACGAAAGAGACGAGGTAGAAAGGTAGTGTAGTGAAAAAAATACTTCTCATTGTCCTAAATGTCGCTTTTTTAATGATTATTATTTTTGGGAGTTTTCGGATTAGAAAATTGCTACAAGAAAGAAAATTAAATCGACAAATTTCACAAGTTCTGAAAAGGACAGATACAAAATATCATTATGGTTCAGTACGAAAGCAGACAGGACGTGTAGGAAGTCAGCTCATTACGTCTTACTATCCATTAACAGAGAGCAAGCAAGATATTGGTGTTATTAAAGAGAAAATCAATGCCGATATTCAGAAATTTTCAGATAAACAAAGTCAAGTATCGCAATACGATAACCTTATTTTTTATGTGAGTCATTTTACAGAGACAAATTTTTCTGGAGTAAAGCAAGTTGACATCAAGCGAATCTCTTATCCAGTGTTAACTACGAAAGTTGGAAAGGCTAGAGAAGAGGTTTTGGACTCGCTTTACATGTCGTCTGACAATAAATTGTTTAGCTTAAATCGACTTTTTAAAAATGTTGAGCAAGCCAAAAAGTTATTGCTAGAAGAAATGCAGCAGAAAATCACCGCTCTCCATAAAACAGAAGGACAGAAGATTCTACAAGCATTTCAAACAAGAGATATCTCCCAATGGACATTCAGTTATGAAAAAGGAAAACTCAATCTATTTTATAAAAACAATGAGCGAGTTTCAAAGGTGGAAATCGCCTTACCAGCCTTATATGAGGTAATTGATGAGCATTATTTAAAGGGAGAGGATTTGGCAGCTTATCAGTCCTATCAAGCTAAAAAACAGCAAAAATTAGTAGCTTTGACGTTTGACGATGGTCCCAATGCAGCAACGACACCGCAGGCTTTGGATATTTTAGCCAAATACCATGTCAAAGGAACTTTTTTCATGTTGGGGAAAAATGTAGCTGGAAATGAGCAACTTGTCAAACGTGTTCATGATGAGGGGCATGAGATTGGCAATCATAGTTGGAGTCATCCACAATTACCAACTCTTGCTCTTGAGCAAGCAAAAAAACAGATTGAGGATACACAAGCAGCACTTCGGGCTGTTATCGGAGAGAGTCCAAAAATGATGCGTCCACCCTATGGAGCTAGCAACGATGCAATCCGAAATGCTGTTGATATGTCTTTTATCATGTGGAATGTGGATAGCTTGGATTGGAAAAATCGCAATACTGGGTCTATCATGGAGCAAGTGAAAAAGCAGACTTGTCCAGGATCAATCATTTTAATGCATGATATTCATCAAACAACCATTAATGCCTTGCCGAGTGTGATTGAATATTTGCAAAAGAATGGGTACACTTTGGTTACAGTTAGTGAACTTCTGAATCATCAATTGGAAGGACATCGGCTGTATTACGGTGCAAATTAGATAGAAAAAAAGGATAGAAATGGTTACTTCCTATCCTTTTTCTATACTCTTTTTATTTCACATAGAGTTCACGATTTTTTAAGATAATTTCTTGAACGTGGGCATATTTTTTTAGTGTTTTTAATTCTTCTGGGTGGCTGATGAATGTAATGACATAGCCCTCTTTGCCCATACGACCGGTTCGTCCGGCGCGGTGGGTATAGGTTTCAAAATCGCGAGGCAGGTCATAGTTGATGACACATTCGAGAGAATCAATGTCAATTCCTCTAGCTACCAAGTCAGTAGCAAGTAAGAGTGTAAGTTCGTCGTTTTTAAATTGCCCCAAGATGACTTTGCGGAATTTGACATTGACATCACTTGCCAGAGACACAGCTTGAATGTGACGATATTGTAGTTTTTCCTCAGCATTTCCTAAGTCTGAGAGGGCATTGAAAAAGATAAGCGCACGAAATTCTGAGACATAAGCGAGCTTTCGCAAATATTCAACTTTGTCGCGCTGTTTAACTTGCATATAAAAATGACGAATATTATCAAGTTGTTGATTTTCTGTTTTGATTTGGATTGTATTTTCAACAATTTTATCCTGCTCAAATTTAGCAGTAGCACTCATATAAATCAATTGATGTTCACGAGGTACATAGTGAATAATTTTGTCAACAAAGTGATATTGTGAATCACTAAGCAATTGATCAAATTCATCCAGAATGATTGTATCAACATTCATCATTTTGATTTTTCTTAGTTTGATGAGTTCAAAAATGCGTCCTGGCGTCCCGATGAGAATTTCAGGGCCTTTTTTTAACCGTTCAATTTGTCGTTTTTGGCTGGAGCCAGATAGAAAGAGCTGAGCTGTTAAGCCAAGTAGTTCAGCCCATGTTTTGGTGACGTCGAAAATTTGTCCAGCTAGCTCAGTATTGGGAGCCAAGATAAGTAATTGCTGGGATTTCTTAGGCTTTAGTTTTAGAAGACTAGGAAAAAGATAGGCAAGTGTTTTTCCAGTTCCGGTAGGGCTTATTCCAAGGACATTTTCACCCTCTGTAATAGGTTGAAAGAGTTGTTCTTGAATGGGAGTTAAATACTCAAAGCCAAGTTTGGTAAGTTGGTCTTGCCAACTTTGAGGGAAATTAGTTGTTGTCATGATCAGCCTCAAATCTAATACCAGCATCTTGCCGCATGCTAAACAGAGTTTTATGCACGGCAGCAGCAGCGTCTAGCCAGTTTTGGTAAATTTCTTGTTTTATCTCACCGCTCAATACTTGAGCGAATCGTTTGGCTTCTTCTGCCATGGTGTGAGAAGAGCGCACAATTTCAAGAGTCTTTTTCTCTTTATTTAAATCTTGAAAAACAGCCGAAGTAATGAATTCAATCGAATTTAAGGTCAGTGTACCGTCTGTTGTATAAATTTCAGCAGGGAAAAAACTATTGATATTTTTTCCGGTTTGGATAGTTACTTGAAATTCTGGATAGATTAAGCTTCCTACTCCATTTAGATCAACAGTATTTGGTAACTGCTGAGCGGTGTAACAGGCATTTTCTGGTGCTCCAAAAAGTCGTATGGCTGTATAGACAGGATAAATGCCTAAGTCCATTAGAGCACCGCCTGAAAATTTCGCCGAAAAGACGTTTGGCTTTTGTCCAGCTAACAGAGCTGGCATTTTGGAAGAATACTTCGCATAGGTGAAATGCGCTCCAAGAATGGTTTTGTTTTTGAGAAACTCTGAAATGACGTCAAATGATTGCTCATGATAGTTTCGAGCCGCTTCAAAAATGTACACATGTTGTTCTTGAGCTAATGCTACCAATTCAGCCCATTCTTCTGGGCGTGAGACAGCAGGCTTTTCCACAATCACATGTTTGCCTGCTAAAATAGCAGCTTTTGCTTGTGGGAAATGCAGAGAGTTGGGGCTTGCAATATAAATAATGTCTACATCACTAGTTAAAAAATCAGCCATATCTGTGTAGCAATCTACATTTTCATAATGACTGGCAAATGCTTGAGCAGCTTGTATCGTCCGTGAATACACCGTAGTCAATTGGTACTCTTTTGTAGCATGAGCAGCCTTGACAAATTGGTGAACAATGTCTCCAGTTCCAATCGTTCCGAGTTTTAACATCGTTTTCTCCTTATTTTTTATCTTGTCATTTATTTTGATTTACCTCTTTCATTATATCATGATTTGTTGTAAAATAGATAAGATGAGAAAAAATGGAGTGAATAATGCAAAATAGACCGATTATTATTGGCGTGACTGGTGGATCTGGTGGTGGAAAAACCAGTGTTTCGAGAGCTATTCTATCAAATTTTCCAAATGAAAAGATTGCTATGATTGAGCATGATTCTTATTATAAGGACCAATCTCATTTGACATTTGAAGAACGAATCAAGACCAACTATGACCATCCTTTTGCTTTTGATACAGATTTGATGATTGCGCAAATCAAGGAATTATTGGCAGGACGTCCGGTAGATATTCCGACGTATGACTATACAGCTCATACACGCAGTGATAAAACGTATCGTCAAGACCCACAGGATGTCTTTATTGTAGAAGGAATTATGGTTTTAGAGGACAAACGCTTACGTGATTTAATGGACATTAAGATTTTTGTGGATACAGATGATGATGTTCGGATCATTCGCAGGATTAAGCGAGATATGGATGAGCGTGGACGTAGTTTAGATAGTGTCATTGAGCAATATTTAGGTGTGGTAAAACCCATGTATCATCAATTTATTGAGCCTACCAAGCGCTATGCGGATGTGATTATTCCAGAAGGAGCTTCTAATACAGTGGCGATTGATTTGATTACAACGAAAATTGAAAAAATCTTGCAAGAAGCAAGAGAGCAATAGAAAGGAAGTCTAGTGAGGGAGTGCTAGACTTTTTAGGTGATGATGATAAATAATGTAAAAAGAAAAAGAGAGTTTCATTCGCACTCGAAATTTTTTGCCTGTCTGCTGACTTTTTGTGCGGGATTTATTGATGCTTATACATTTATTGAAAGAGGCGGTATATTGGTTGCGGGCCAAACAGGAAATGTTGTTTTCTTGTCAGTTGAATTGATTCATCATGAGACAAGGGAAATAGAAGTGAAGTTGGCAACGATGCTGGCTTTTATGCTAGGCATTTTTGTGCTAACTATTTTCAAAAATAACTTTGAAAATTCTTTATGGCGCTTATCCAGCATTCTCCACTGATTTTGTTTTGTGGGCTTACAGGATTTCTACCAGCAACCGTGTCTAATCTTTTCATTGTTCCGCCGATTGGTTTTTGTATGGGGTTGGTGGCAACAGCTTTTGGTGAAGTGGACGGCATTGTCTACAATAATTCTTTTATGACAGGCAATATCAAAAAAAACAATGGTAGCTTTTGGTACTTATGTGCGGACAAAAGAAAAAACTTGCTTAGCAGAAGGCATTTTCTTCGTTGCTTTATTAGGAAGTTTTGTGACAGGAGCGATTGTTTCCACTTATTTGATACAATTTTATTTGTTGAAAACAATCTGGCTCGTAGCTATTATTTTACTAGCATTTTTAACTTTTAGAATGGTGCAATACATTCGCAGAAGATAAATTAAAATTGCAACTCAGCTTTGATGAGAGTTGCAATTTTTTGATAGAGTTATGGAATGTTAGTCTTTGTAAGAAACGATACCAATAATAGTATCAACGGCGTGTTCCATTGTTTGCAGACTGACATATTCAAAGCGTCCATGCATATTTTCACCACCAGCAAAGATATTTGGTGTCGGAATGCCCATAAAGGAAATCTTTGAGCCGTCTGTTCCGCCACGAATAGGTTCGATAATCGGTTTGATGTCCAATTTTTCCATAACAGCCTTTGCAATATTGATAGGTGTCATGTCTTTTTCAATGACTTGGCGCATATTGTAGTATTGATCTTTAAGCTCTAACTGAACACGTTCGCCTCCAAGCGTTGCATTCATCTTATCGGCAATAGAGCGCATCAGTTCTTTGCGTTGCTCAAAAGTTGCTGTGTCGAAGTCACGAATGATATAACTTGCTTTTGCTTCTTCGACAGTTCCTTCTACATTCATAAGGTGGTAGAAGCCCTCGTAGCCGTCTGTCAGCTCTGGTCGAGCACCTTCTGGCAATTGATTATGAAAGTCAATGGCTAATTGCAGAGCGTTAATCATTTGTCCTTTGGCAGTGCCTGGGTGGACATTGCGTCCTTGGAAAGTAATGTCAGCTGCGGCTGCGCTAAAGGTTTCAAATTGAAGTTCTCCGAGCGGTCCACCGTCAATCGTATAAGCAAAATCCACATCGAAATCTGCCGCATCAAACTTGTCAGCTCCGATACCGATTTCTTCATCTGGACCAAAGCCAACTCGAATTTCGCAGTGTTTGATGTCAGGATGAGCTGCTAGATATTCAATTGCTGTCATAATTTCAGCAATACCTGATTTATCATCAGATCCAAGAAGAGTCGTTCCATCGGTTGTAATCAAGGTTTGTCCTTTGTATTTTTTCAAACTAGCAAAATCAGCAGGGTCAAGATTAAAACCAGACTGCCCAAGCGGAATCACTTCACCATCATAATTTTCAATAATTTGTGCATTGACACCTTCTGCGTTGAAATCTGCGGTGTCCATGTGGGAAATGAGACCAATCTTGTGTGTGAAACTTGAGTCATTTGCAGGAAGAGTACCGATAGCGTAGCCATTTGGTAAGTAGTAGACATTTTCCAAGCCGACCCGCTTCATCTCAGGGATAAGGATATTAGTCGCAAAGTCCACCTGACTCTGGGTGCTGGGAGTAGTAGCGGAGGTCTCGTCTGAGCGCGTATTTACTTTTACATAAGTCAAAAAACGTTCTAAAAGAGTAGGGTAGTTCATAAGTTCTCCTTTTTGCATAGATGTAATTAGTGTATCATATTTTGAGAGGGAAGGCTATTTACAAATAGTGAAAGAATGACAATATTCTCAATAAAAATCATGAACTTGAAAAGAATCTCATGATTCATCCTATTAGTTATTTAAAATGAGTTTTTCAATAGCTGTGGCAACACCGTTTTCATCATTGCTATCTGTAACGTAATCAGCGAGTTTTTTGACATAGTCGCTAGAATTTCCCATAGCTACACCAAAACCTGCAAACTCTAACATTTCGATGTCATTATTGGCGTCACCAAGTGCCATAATTTCTTGGGGCTTGATATCTAATCGTTGAGCTAATTCCCTAAGAGCAGTCGCTTTAGTAGTGCCTTTGGGCATGGCTTCGTAAATGACTGGTTGGGAACGAACGCCACTGAAATGCTGGCAAATCTGGCTTGCAAATTGCTTTTCAAAGGTATCTAACTCATCAGGCTGTGCTAGAAACATAGCTTGAAACATGATATTCTTGCCATTGATAGCTTCTTTGAGGCTGATTTCTGTGGGGGTTGTAAAAACAAGGCTAGCGTCATAAGTGACTAACTCACTTGGCTTTTCGTCTACTACTAAATAACGTTCTTCATCAAAAAGAGTCAATTGGGCAGGAGTTTGCTTGGAAATTTTATCCAAGTAAAGAATGTCTTCCACACTCAACTCTTTCCAAGCAACAAGCTTCCAATCCTTTGTTTGATGAGTGGAGCAGCCGTTATTGATAATGACATATTCATTATCTCCACTCAGTCCTAATTGTTCATAATAAGGTTTCACTCCGACTAGAGGGCGACCTGTACAAAGAACCAGCTTTACTCCATGTTCGACAGCTTGATGAATTGCTTGAATATGTGCCTTGGGAATTTCTTTTTGACTATTTAAAAGCGTACCGTCCATATCTAATGCGATTAGTTTAATCATAGCATTCTCGTTTCTGTAAATATATTTATTTCTATTATAGCACAAATGAAACGGGATATGGAATGCTTTTTCAAGACTGGTAAAAGTCACCTTTCTTATGTTATAATAAATAGAATACCCGAAAAGGATGAGAAAAATGAACTTAGATGAATTAAAAAAGCGGCAGGAGAAAATTCGAAATTTCTCCATTATCGCGCATATTGATCACGGTAAATCAACTTTGGCAGACAGAATCTTGGAAGCAACGGATACGGTTTCGAGTCGAGAAATGCAGGATCAGCTTTTGGATAGCATGGATTTGGAGCGGGAGCGGGGCATTACCATTAAGCTCAATGCGATTGAACTCAACTATACTGCTAAGGACGGCGAAACTTATATTTTCCACTTGATTGACACACCAGGGCATGTGGACTTTACTTATGAGGTCTCTCGTTCTTTGGCAGCTTGTGAAGGAGCTGTTTTGGTGGTTGATGCAGCACAAGGCATTGAAGCACAAACTTTAGCCAATGTCTACCTCGCCTTGGATAATGATTTAGAAATTTTGCCGGTTATCAATAAAATTGACTTGCCTGCTGCTGATCCAGAGCGAGTACGGACTGAGATTGAAGATGTCATTGGTTTGGACGCAAGCGAAGCTGTGTTGGCTTCGGCTAAAGCTGGTATCGGGATTGAAGAGATTCTAGAGCAAATCGTGGAGAAAGTTCCTGCGCCGACAGGAGATGTGACCGCTCCACTCAAAGCCCTTATTTTTGACTCGGTTTATGATGCTTATCGTGGAGTTATTCTGCAAGTACGCGTGATGGACGGAGTTGTGAAGCCAGGTGATACCATTCAGCTCATGAGCAATGGCAAGACCTTTGATGTGACTGAAGTTGGTATTTTTACTCCAAAAGCTGTTGGACGAGATTTCCTCGCAACAGGTGATGTTGGTTATATCGCAGCTTCGATCAAGACCGTTCAAGATACTCGGGTTGGCGATACGGTGACCTTAGTGGACAATCCAGCAGATGAACCACTTCATGGCTACAAGCAGATGAACCCGATGGTTTTTGCTGGACTTTATCCGATTGAGTCCAATAAATATAATGATTTGCGGGAAGCTTTGGAAAAACTTCAGCTTAATGATGCTAGTCTTCAATTTGAGCCCGAAACTTCTCAAGCTTTAGGTTTTGGCTTCCGCTGTGGCTTCTTGGGCTTGTTGCACATGGACGTCATTCAGGAGCGTTTGGAGCGTGAGTTTAATATTGATCTGATTATGACGGCACCGTCGGTTATCTACAAGGTTAATATGACAGACGGCGAATCCCTTGATGTTTCCAATCCGAGCGAATTTCCAGAACCGACCAAGATTGATTCCATTGAAGAGCCTTATGTCAAAGCACAGATTATGGTGCCGCAGGAATTTGTCGGAGCGGTGATGGAATTGGCTCAGCGTAAACGCGGTGACTTTGTGACTATGGACTATATCGATGAAAATCGAGTCAATGTCATCTACCAAATCCCGTTGGCAGAAATTGTCTTTGATTTCTTTGACAAACTAAAATCCTCAACTCGTGGTTATGCTAGCTTTGACTATGAAATCTCAGAATACCGCAAGTCGAGTCTCGTTAAAATGGATATTCTCCTTAATGGTGACAAAGTAGATGCTCTTAGCTTCATTGTTCACAAGGAATTTGCCTATGAACGCGGAAAATTGATTGTTGAAAAATTAAAGAAAATTATTCCGCGTCAGCAATTTGAAGTGCCGATTCAGGCAGCAATTGGTCAGAAAATTGTGGCACGGACAGATATCAAAGCTTTGCGCAAGAATGTCTTGGCAAAATGTTATGGTGGAGATGTTTCCCGTAAACGTAAGCTCTTGGAAAAACAAAAGGCTGGTAAGAAGCGGATGAAAGCCATCGGATCTGTTGAAGTGCCACAAGAAGCGTTCCTCAGCGTCCTCAGCATGGATGATGAGTGATATTGTACCAAAGCTATAAAGAGAGTGGAATGCTCGCTTTTCTTGTGCCGTAAAATAGTTGTGAACTTCAAATAAATATGCTGAAATAAAAATATAGAAGGAATTGGTTATGAAGAAGAAAAAGAGCTGGCTGATTTTATTTTTAGCAGTACTCCTTATCTTTACACTAGAGGCATGTAGTTCAAGCGGAGGGAATAAACCAAAATCATCACAACAGTCATCTTCGTCAAGTAAAGTATCTGCAAAAGAAAGCAGTAGCTCAAGTTCATCAAATGTTATGAAAAAAGATGTGAAGATGGAAGAAATGCAACGTGTAGGCTCAGATGATTATGGCTATATTGACATTCCAAAAAATTGGTTGAAATTTAGGGATGTTGATGGTGGCGACAGTATTCAATATACGGATGGTTCTGGCTACAATATTGTAACTATGAATGCTTACACGAAAGAAAAAGCTAAGATTCAAGAAAGAGAAGAGTTTACAGCTCAGACAATTGCCAATCGTATTTATTATAATTGGCAAAACAATAAAAATGTAAATAGAGTTTGGGGCTCAAAAGGAGCGGTTGCAGGTAACGAAGCCTATCAAGTAAATATCATCATGAAATCAGGGCAGTATCTGGTTAGTTGAATTTTCAAAAAGGACGAGAAAGTTTATCTTATTGCACTTGAAGGTAATCGAGAAACCCTAATAAAGCTTCCTCCTTATATTGAAAAGACATGGAGTTTACGTAAATAGAAAGTTTAAAAGAAACCTTTAAGAACTGAGAGAATGTGATATTCAAACTTAAATTGAAAAGAGTGAGAAGAAGTTGGTTTCTATGCAATGACAGCTTCCCCGCTCTTTTTTCATAGCTCATAAAAATCACGAATAAGGACGTACAAGCATTTTTCGGATTCGTAAGGGAAATATTTTTCTTTATTCTATCGTAAATATTTGCTAAATTTGGTATAATAGATTGAATTTTGTTTAAGAGAGAGAAAAAATGTCAACTTTAGAAATTTTAAAATCAGAATTGAACGGAATTGATATCCGTTTTGATGAACCTTTGAAACAATACACTTATACAAAAGTAGGTGGAGCTGCCGATTATCTGGTTTTTCCGCGAAATCGTTATGAATTGGCACGAGTGGTGAAATTTGCTAATCGGGAGCAGATTCCTTGGATGGTACTAGGAAATGCTAGCAATATCATCGTTCGTGATGGTGGTATTCGTGGTTTTGTGATTATGTTTGATAAATTAAATGGTGTTGCAGTGGATGGCTACACCATTGAAGCAGAAGCAGGTGCTAATCTCATCGAAACGACACACATTGCACTTCATCATAGCTTAACAGGTTTTGAGTTTGCTTGCGGGATTCCAGGGAGCATTGGCGGAGCTGTCTTTATGAATGCTGGTGCTTATGGTGGCGAAATTGCTCATATTTTACTTTCTTGTAAGGTGCTGACACGTGATGGAGAAATCAAAAATATCAGTGCACAAGATATGAAATTTGGTTATCGCCGTTCATATGTTCAACAGACAGGTGATGTGGTGATTTCTGCCAATTTTGCCTTAGCACCAGGTATGCACCGTGTGATTCGTCAAGAAATGGAACGTTTGACCCACCTTCGTCAATTGAAGCAGCCTTTAGAGTATCCTTCTTGTGGCTCTGTTTTTAAACGTCCGGTGGGGTATTTCGCAGGGCAATTGATTAGTGAAGCAAATTTAAAAGGGTACCGCATTGGTGGGGTAGAAGTTTCGACAAAACATGCAGGTTTTATGGTCAATGTTGATAATGGAACTGCAGCAGATTATGAAAATTTGATTGCACATGTGATTGAGACAGTGAAAGTTCATTCTGGTGTGACTTTGGAAAGAGAAGTCCGCATTATTGGCGAGAAATGAGTGTCTCTAGCGGCAACATTCATATTATTCTCTAAAAAAATCAGTCAGGACAAGACTTTAATCTGTCAATCTATGAAAAAGAAGGAATTTATGGCAATTGAACAAACCAATCATTGAATTTAAAAACGTATCAAAAGTTTTTGAGGATAATAATACAGTCGTCTTAAAAGACATCAATTTTGAATTAGAAGAAGGGAAGTTTTACACTCTTTTAGGTGCTTCTGGATCAGGAAAATCAACCATTCTAAATATCATCGCTGGCTTGTTGGATGCGTCCAGCGGTGATGTTTTTCTTGACGGCGTCCGAATCAACGATATTCCGACCAACAAACGTGATGTGCATACGGTGTTTCAGTCCTATGCCCTTTTTCCGCACATGACTGTTTTTGAAAATGTGGCATTTCCGTTGCGTTTGCGTAAAGTTGAAAAACAAGAAATAGAGCGACGGGTTGCAGAAGTCCTGAAAATGGTGCGTTTGGATGGTTTTGAGAAACGCTCTATTCGTAAATTGTCCGGTGGACAACGCCAACGGGTTGCTATTGCGCGTGCTATTGTCAATGAACCGCGTGTCGTTTTGCTAGATGAGCCTTTATCTGCACTGGATTTGAAGTTGCGAACAGACATGCAGTATGAATTGCGGGAATTACAGCAGCGTCTAGGGATTACTTTTGTCTTTGTCACCCATGACCAAGAAGAAGCACTGGCCATGAGCGACTGGATTTTTGTGATGAATGACGGGGAGATTGTGCAGTCAGGGACACCTGTTGATATATATGATGAACCTATCAATCACTTTGTAGCAACGTTTATCGGGGAATCCAATATTCTTCCTGGAAAGATGATTGAAGACTATTTGGTTGAATTTAATGGCAAACGATTTGAAGCCGTTGACGGAGGAATGCGTCCTAATGAGCAGGTGGAAGTCGTCATTCGTCCAGAAGATTTGCGGATTACACTTCCGGAAGAAGGAAAACTGCAAGTTAAGGTTGATACGCAGCTTTTCCGTGGCGTGCATTATGAGATTATCGCTTATGATGAATTGGGCAATGAGTGGATGATTCATTCGACTCGCAAGGCCATTGTCGGAGAAGAGATTGGGCTGGACTTTGAACCAGAAGACATTCATATCATGCGGCTTAATGAAACAGAGGAAGAGTTCGATGCTCGAATTGAAGAATATGTGGAAATGGAAGAGCAAGAAGCTGGCTTAATCAATGCCATTGAGGAGGAGCGCGATGAAGAAAACAACCTCTAATCTTTTTGTTGCTCCTTATATTCTTTGGATTTTATTATTTGTATTGGCGCCTGTTGCCATGATTGTTTGGCAGTCGTTTTTCAATATCGAAGGTCATTTCACCCTTGAAAACTACAAGACTTACTTCACTTCGCAAAATCTGACTTATCTCAAAATGAGTTTGAACTCTGTTTTATATGCGGGGATTATCACAGTTGTCACTTTAGTAATCAGTTACCCAACTGCATTTTTATTGACGCAACTAAAGCACAGACAGCTTTGGTTGATGCTCATCATCTTGCCGACCTGGGTCAATCTGCTTCTCAAAGCTTATGCTTTTATTGGGATTTTCGGACAAAATGGCTCTGTCAATCAATTTTTAAGTTTTATTGGGATAGGTGCTCAACAAATCCTGTTTACAGATTTCTCTTTTATTTTTGTAGCCAGCTATATTGAGCTGCCCTTTATGATATTGCCGATTTTTAATGTTTTAGAGGATATGGATCAAAATCTGATCAATGCTAGCTATGACCTTGGTGCCAATCGTTGGGAAACCTTCCGTCGTGTCGTTTTTCCTTTATCTATGAATGGCGTGAGAAGTGGTGTGCAGTCTGTCTTTATTCCCAGTCTCAGTCTTTTTATGCTGACGCGTTTGATCGGTGGCAATCGCGTTATTACGCTAGGTACAGCCATTGAGCAGCACTTTCTGACTACACAAAATTGGGGCATGGGCTCAACCATTGGTGTTGTCTTGATTGTAGCCATGCTCGTTATCATGTGGGCAACGAAAGAAAGGGGAGAACGATGAAAAAAACTGCTAGTATTTATTTAACAGTCGTCTTCTTAATTCTTTATTTGCCGATTTTTTATTTGATTGGCTATGCGTTTAATGCTGGCGATGATATGAGCAAGTTTACAGGCTTTAGTCTGACGCATTTTCAAAATATGTTTAGTGATACTCGCCTGATGCTCATTTTGGCACAAACTTTTTTTCTAGCTTTTCTATCTTCTTTGATTGCAACAGCAATCGGAACGTTTGGTGCCATTTATATTTATCAAGCCAAAAAGAAATACCAAGATGCCTTTTTATCGGTTAATAATATCCTTATGGTAGCGCCAGATGTCATGATTGGGGCTAGTTTCTTAATTCTTTTTACAACTATCAAATTTCAATTAGGTTTTCTATCTGTTCTGGCGAGTCATATTGCCTTTTCAATTCCTATCGTCGTCTTGATGATATTGCCACGGCTAAAAGAGATGAATGATGACATGATTAAGGCAGCCTATGATTTAGGGGCAAGCCAAGTTCAGATGTTAAAAGAAATCATGTTGCCCTATTTGACACCAGCCATTATTGCAGGGTATTTTATGGCTTTTACCTATTCCTTGGATGATTTTGCAGTAACTTTCTTTGTGACAGGAAATGGCTTCTCAACCTTGTCTGTTGAAATTTACTCGCGGGCTCGGCAAGGAATTTCGCTAGAAATCAATGCTCTTTCTGCTTTGGTATTTCTGTTTAGTATTCTTTTAGTGATTGGCTATTACTTTATTTCTCGTGAGAAGGAGGATGCGGTATGAAAAAGCTCTATTCATTTTTAATGGGCATTGTTGCCATTATCCTTGTTCTCTGGGGAGTGAGTTATCACATTGAAAGTCGGACAAAAAGTGGCTCTGGTGACAAATTGGTCATCTACAATTGGGGAGACTATATTGATCCAGAGTTGCTGACGAAGTTCACCAAGGAAACGGGCGTCCAAGTCCAATATGAAACTTTTGATTCCAACGAATCCATGTACACCAAGATTAAGCAAGGCGGGACAACTTACGATATTGCCATTCCTAGTGAATACATGATTTCTAAAATGATGTCGGAACACTTACTAGAAAAGTTGGATCATTCTCAGATTAAAGGACTAGAAAATATTGGCAAACGGTTCTTAAATCAATCATTTGATCCTAAAAATCAATACTCTATTCCTTACTTTTGGGGAACGCTAGGCATTGTCTACAACACAGAATTAGTCAAAACAGCTCCTAAGCATTGGAGTGATTTGTGGCGACCTGAATATAAAAACTCTATCATGATGATTGATGGAGCGCGCGAGGTAATGGGTGTTGGGTTAAATGCTTTAGGTTATAGCCTCAATTCTAAAAATACTAAGCAATTACAAGAAGCAGTTGATAAGCTTTATACGTTGACACCAAATATCAAAGCAATTGTAGCAGACGAAATGAAAGGCTATATGATTCAAAACAATGCGGCGATTGGCGTTAGTTTTTCAGGTGAAGCACGGCAAATGTTGGAAAAGAATGACAAGCTTCGCTATGTTGTCCCAACAGAAGCCAGCAATCTTTGGTTTGATAATATTGTCATTCCTAAAACGGTCAAAAATAAAAAAGCTGCTTATCAATTTATTAACTTTATGTTAAGACCTGAAAATGCCTATAAAAATGCTTTGTATGTTGGTTACTCAACACCTAACATGCCTGCTAAGGCGATGTTGCCAAAAGAAATTCAAGAGGACAAAGCCTTTTACCCAGATGAAGAAACAATGAAGCACTTAGAGGTCTATCAACAACTCGGCGCTAAGTGGTTGGGAATTTATAATGACTTGTATCTTCAAGTGAAAATGTATCGGAAATAATGCTCCGTGAAAATTGTTTCGAGCCTTGTTAGCCACCGGACTGTTAAAGTCTGCGGATAAAGAAACTGAGGTTTCCATCAAAAACCTTCTGGAAGCCAGTTGGAGTTGTAGGACAGGATTCACGCAGTGAATCTTATTCAGACTTTTTGATTTTCATTGAGAGTATAAAATTAAATATAAAAAATAACGGAAGTTGAGCAACTCCTAGACCTTAGTCTGATTGGTTGTCTCGCTTCCGCTTTTTTAATTGCTAGAGCTTGAAGTAGTTGTATTTGTGTCGTTGTCAGTCGTTGTGCTGCTTGTCTGGCTAGAGCTAGTGTCGCTTGATGTATTACTAGACTGCGTGGTGTCAGAACTAGCGCTACTCGTTTCTGTCTCGCCTTGACTTGCAGCTGTTGTGTCGCTAGATTTAGCCCCGTCTGTTGTTGTTTCTTTCTGAATTTCTTTGATAATAGTTGTTTGTGTCGTCTGGCTACTTTTTGTCTTGGTATCAGATTTATTATTGTTCATGAAAGTCAAGATTGTAATTGTTGCAGTGATAATCCCAAGAATACTCCCAATCGTAGCAAGGGTCTTCTGAAAAGCAGAAAGTCCTTTTTTGATATGATGACGAGTAGGCGTTTTTTCTTCTTTTGTATTTGAAGTTTTGTTTTTTCGAGAATAATTTTCCATTGTGAGTTGCTAATCTCCTTTCTCATCTCCATTATACCCTCTTTATTTAAAATTGTCTTAAAAAAATTCAAAATGTTGAAAATTCCATGTAAAGCAATTGAAAATTGATTGAAAAAATTACCTTTTACAAAAAATCAGCTCCATCCTTGTCTGTCCTGTTAGCAGATAGAAAGAGCTGATTCACTCATAAGGAAGGAACTAGAAAAGATGTGCTTGCGCAACAGCTAATCGTGCAGCAGGAACGCGATAAGGTGAGCAAGAAACATAAGTAATGCCAATCTCTTGGAAGAAAGGAATAGAAGCTGGATCTCCTCCGACTTCACCACAAATGCCAATGGGAAGTTCTGGCTTCACTTGATGAGCTTTAGAAATAGCTATTTTCATGAGCTCGCCCACTCCAGCTCGGTCAATGGTTTGGAATGGATCAAATGACATGATTTCTCCCTCTTTGTAATGCTGGATAAATTTTCCAATATCATCACGAGAAAAACCATAGGTCATTTGCGTCAAATCATTGGTACCAAAACTAAAGAAGTCTGCTTCCTCGGCTAATTGATCTGCGATGAAACAAGCGCGTGGCAGTTCAATCATTGTACCGATTTCATAAGGGAATGGCTGCATGTGATGTTTTTTGAAAATGTTATCAATATGCTGACAAAGAGATGTTTTGATTGAAACCAACTCTGCCTTTTCTGCGATTAAAGGAATCATGATTTCTGGTTTAATGACCATGCCTTCTTTTGCTAGTCTTATAGCGCTATTAAAAACGGCTTCTACCTGCATTTTATAAATTTCAGGCTGTGTAATTCCCAAGCGGCAACCACGATGTCCCAGCATTGGATTCGTTTCTTGTAGAGAAGTGATTTTCTGCGTTAGTGTATCAAGAGGTACTTGCAATTTCCCGGATAATTGCTCAATTTCCTGTTGTGTTTTTGGCAAAAATTCGTGCATAGGCGGATCTAGTAAACGGACAATCATCGGTTTATCTTGAATGGTTTGATACATCTGATAGAAATCTTCTTCTTGGAAAGCTAAAAGTGTCATTAAAGCAGACTTAGTTTCGATTTCATTCGTTGATAAAATCAATCTGCGCATTTCTAAAATCCGTTCCTCACCAAAGAACATGTGCTCTGTACGAGCCAGACCAATTCCCTTGGCACCAAATTGAACAGCTGTTTTCAAATCTTGAATGGTTTCAGCATTCGCTCGAACGGTTAGCTGTGCAATTTCATCTGCCCAAGAAAGGAACATCTGTAATTCGTCATTATTATCAATCATAGTGGTTGGAATGCTTCCAATGTAGAGTTTGCCGGAAGTGCCGTCTACAGAAAGGATGTCTCCCTCTTTTAAGGTTACCTTACTGCATACAAGTGTTTTTCCGTCTTCATTGATAGATAATTCTCCGCATCCTGCGACACAACAAGTGCCCATGCCACGAGCTACAACAGCTGCATGAGAAGTCATGCCACCGTGACTGGTCACGATTGCTTGACTAACTACCATTCCTTCAATGTCTTCGGGAGAAGTTTCTTGGCGAACCAAAATCACTTTCTTTCCAAGTGCATGAAATTCTTTGGCGCGCTCGGCAGTAAAGACAATTTCTCCTGTTGCGGCACCTGGACTAGCAGGAAGTCCCTGAGTTAAGTGATGAGCTGATGTTAAAGCTTTTTCTTCAAAAACAGGGTGAATCAGTTGGTCAATGGTAGAAGGACTGACTCGTAGGAGAGCTTCTTGCTTTGAAATCATTTTTTCGTTCACTAAATCCAAAGCAATTTTTAAGCTTGCTTTAGCCGTCCGTTTTCCGTTTCGCGTTTGCAGAATATAAAGCTTTTCTTTTTCAATGGTAAATTCAATATCCTGCATATCTTTGTAGTGTTTTTCAAGAATCTTGGCGTAGTTGCAAAAATCTTCATAGGCCTGTGGTAAGATTCGTTTAAGAGAGTCAATCGGTTCTGGAGTCCGAATACCAGCTACGACATCTTCTCCTTGGGCATTGAGGAGAAATTCCCCAAACAGATGAGGTTCACCAGTAGCAGGATTTCTGGTGAAAACAACGCCTGTGCCACTTTTTTGATCGCTATTGCCAAACACCATACTCTGAACATTGACGGCCGTACCTAAATCATGTGGAATTTGGTTCAATTCGCGGTAAACTTTAGCGCGTGGGTTGTTCCATGATTTGAATACCGCTTTGATAGCAGCGTAAAGTTGCTCTTTAGGGCTTTGTGGGAAATTTTGATAGTGTTCCTGATAGACTTCTTTATATTGTTGAATAAGTGATTGGTGTTCTTCTTTTGAAAAGTCATTGACCTTCTTATTCAATTGTTTTTCGGTTTTTTCTAAACATTGGTTGAATTCTTCTTTGGGGATGCCGTAAACGACATCAGCAAACATCTGCAATAAACGCCGATAACAATTGTAAGCGAAATTGGCATTTGTCGCATCTGCTAAAGTCTGAACACGCAAGTCATTTAGTCCAAGATTGAGAATCGTGTCCATCATACCAGGCATAGAAATTTTAGCTCCGCTACGGACAGAAACCAGTAGTAGTGAGGGTTCATTCCCCATGAAAAATTTATTTGTTTTGGTTTCTAGTTTAGTAACCGCTTTCAAAACTTCCTCTTTTAAAATAGATTCGAAAAAGGAAGGAGTTTCTAAATAACGTAGACAACTTTGAGTTGTAATTGTGAATCCCTCAGGTACAGGCAGCTCCAAATGGGTCATTTCTGCCAAATTGGCACCCTTACCACCTAGTAGTGCCTTGTCTTCAGCGCGTCCTTCTTCAAAAGAATAAATCCATTTATCCATTTTTGCCTCCAATTTATTAAATATATGTCATAATAAAAGACAAATACATTGTAATATACATCATATATATTTGTCAACAGAAAAGAATCAGTCATAAATCATTGACAATCAGAATCTATTTGTTATAATATGACACATAATGATGATTATTAAAGATTGAAGTTTTTAAAAGGAGTAACAGTTGAAATTAACAAAACGACAAAAAGAGATCGTTGAGATTGTAAAGAAAGATCAACCGATTAGCGGTGAAAAAATCTCAGAACTGTTAGATGTGTCTAGGGCAACTTTGCGCTCAGATTTATCCTTTCTAACCTTAGTAGGGATTTTAAAAGCAAGTCCGAAAGTTGGCTACACTTATGCTGGTTCGGATTTGGAAATGCTCTTTTTCTTTGATACTTTTCAGAAGAAAGTTGAAGATGTCATGACATCACCAGTATTGGTGGCGCACGATTCGTTTATTCAAGATGCCATTATTACTTTATTTATGTATGATGCAGATGTTCTCTATGTGATAGATGAAAAAAAGCAGCTACTAGGTATTTTGTCGCGAAAGGATTTGTTAAGAGCGGCGCTCAATGCCAATATTGATGTGACACCGGTAGCCGTTTGCATGACCAGAATGCCACATATAAAAACCTGCCATAAAGATTTGAATATCCTTGAAGCTGCGGCACTTTTGCAGGATTTTGCCATTGATTCCTTGCCTGTTGTGGAGGAGCAAAATGAAGGTCATATTATCGGAACAATTACGAAGTCAGCCTTGTTGGACTTTATTATCCAAGAAGCTAGAAATACAGAAGTGAATAGATAAAAAAGGAGTTTTCATGAAACAAGAGATTACCATTTACGCTATTTCTGATTCTTTGGGAGGAACATCCCAAAAATTACTGTCAGCCGTTATGGCTCAATACCCAGATTTGATTTTTAATAATAGCTATCGTTTCCCTTTTATAAATAAGGAGTCTGAATTGTTGGATATTTTGCAGGACGCTATCAAAGATGACGCAGTTGTGATTAGTACCTTAGTAGACAGTCATTTGGCAGCAACTGCGAGGGAATTTAGCAGAGTCAATCATTTGTCTTATCTGGATTTGATGAATCCATTTTTTGAAATCATCAAAGAAAAAACAGGCACGCAACCGATTGAAGTTCCGGGAGTTCTGCACAGTTTGGACACGGAATATTTCAATAAAATTTCAGCTATTGAATTTGCTGTTAAATATGATGATGGCAAGAACCCGCAAGGATTTTTGGAGTCAGATCTTGTGATTCTAGGAGTTTCTCGAACTTCCAAGACTCCGCTCAGTATCTATTTAGCTAATAAAGGTTACAAAGTGTCCAATCTTCCCTTGATTCCAGAGGTTCCGCTACCGCAAATCTTGGATAAAGTAGATAGAAGAAGAATGATTGGGCTGGTTTGTGAACCGGATAAATTGGTCAAAGTAAGAAGTAACCGTTTGGATGCGCTCGGTTTGACACAAGCTACAAGCTATACAGATGTAGAAAAAATTTATGAAGAATTGGATTATTCTAAAAAAGTATTTCAAAAATATCAAGCACATGTTATCAATATGACAGATAAATCTATTGAAGAAACGGCTTGCATCATTGAAGAACATTTAAAATCTCTGGCTTCAAAATAAGAATTAAAACCCTAAGGTGCTGTATTTAAACGAGGTGAACGAATGGAACAATACAAACGAATTTTATTAAAAGAGTTTGATTCCAAGCAAAAAGTCATTACAGAGTTAATCAATCTGGAAGCTATTTTAAATTTGCCAAAAGGGACAGAATTGTATCTTAGCGATATTCACGGTGAGTTTGAGGCTTTTGACTACATCTTAAGAACCTGTGCGGGGAATCTGAATGAAAAAATCAATGACTGCTTTAGAGAGGATTTATCAAAATCGGAAAAAGACAAGCTGACCTTGTTAATTGCTTACCCTCAGGAAGTTTTGAGTGATGGTTTTCTTTATCCTTTGCAAGACAAGAGCTGGTATGGAGAAATTATTCAAAACTTGTTGACTTTGCTAACTTTTGTGGCAGCAAAATACACTCGTTCCAAAGTGAGAAAGGCGTTGCCACCACAATATGCTTATGTGATTGAAGAATTGCTCTATACAGATCGCAATCTGCCGGATAGCAATATTTATTTTGAAACGATTCAGAACTATTTGATTGATCTAGGCGAGGCAAGTCAGTTTATTTCGGCATTAGCAAAGGTCATTCGGCAGTTAATCATTGATCATCTTCACATAGTTGGTGATATTTTTGACCGTGGGGCAGCCGCAGATAAAGTAATGAATGAAATCATAGCTTATCATTCTGTTGATATTCAGTGGGGTAACCACGACATTATCTGGATGGGGGCTTTCTTCGGCTCAAAAGAATGTCTACTCATTCTCTTACGAATAGCTGCTAGGTACGGGTATCTTTACGATATTGAGCGAGCTTATGGTCTTAATCTAAGACCACTCGTCCTCTTTGCTGAAAAGACTTATTCGGAAAATGCAAAGTTCAAACCAAAATTAGGAAAAAGAAGCGATAGCTATTCTCCTAAAGAAATCCTCCAGTTGGAAAAGGTTCACCAAGCACTAGCAATCATTCAGTTTAAATTGGAAAATCAACTGATTAAAAGGCGACCGGAGTTTGATATGGCTCAACATCTTACTCTTGATAAGATTGATTATTGGGAAGAAAGTATTCTAGTTGGAGAAAAGAAGTATTTTTTAGCTAATACTTGCTTTCAAACAATCAATCCTCAACATCCAGATCAGCTGATAGCCGAGGAAGAAGAAGTGGTTGCTAGCTTGCTGGATTCTTTCCAACATTCTCTTCAGCTCAAGAACCACATCTCTTTTCTGATGAAGAAGGGCTCCATGTATAAGATTTATAATAATCATCTCCTATTTCATGGCTGTATTCCTCTAGAAGCGTCAGGAGAATTTCAACCCTTACAGATCAATGAAATCCGCTATGCTGGTAAAGAATTGCTCGACTTTTTTGAATACCATATTCGGGAAAGTTCTAAAAATCCAGAAATTCAGAACGATTTCTCAACGGATCTTATCTGGTACTGTTGGAATGGAAAACTATCTCCCTTGTTTGGCAAGGACAAGATGACCACCCTAGAACGTTATTTTATTGAGGATAAGGAAACGCACGTTGAAAAGGAAAATCCCTATTTCTCCTATCGGAATTCTGCTAAGATTTGCAAGTTGATTTTGGAAGAATTCGGTCTCTTTTCTGAAGATTCTAGGATTGTAAATGGGCATACACCTGTAAAAAAATTGAAAGGCGAATCTCCAATCCGAGGAGAAGGCATGCTATTTGTCATTGACGGTGGGTTGTGTGAAGCCTATCAAAAGAAAACGGGTATTGCTGGTTATTCCTTGCTCAATAATTCATATGGTTTTCAAATTGTCACACACCAACCTTTTCAAAATGTGCAAAAAATGATTGAGAAGGCTGTGGATCTCTCATCCTTGAAGAAAGTGATTGAGCATGTCCGTGAGCGAACTTTGATAAAATCAACGACAATCGGGCAAAGCCTCATCGAACAACAACAGGAACTATCTGCTCTCTTGCATGAATTTTATGATTAACCTTTACGGTTCTCCAAGCCAAAACTTGGAGGGCCTTTTCATTTCAAGTTTTGCTGTTGTCCCCATTTCTTTTTCGTGTTACAATAGGAGTATCGAAATGGAGAGGTTTAAGATGATTTATTTTGACAATTCAGCAACAACCAAGCCTTACCCAGAGGCTTTGGCTAGCTATACAGAAGTTGCTTCTAAAATTTGGGGAAATCCTTCTAGTCTCCACAGTTTGGGCAATCAGGCGACCCGCTTGTTAGATGCATCTCGCAGGCAAATTGCGGGGCTTCTCGGTAAATCCTCTCAAGAGATTTTCTTTACGTCTGGCGGGACGGAAGGCGATAATTGGGTTATCAAGGGTGTGGCTTTTGAAAAAGCGCGTTATGGCAAGCATATCATTGTGTCTGCTATTGAGCATCCAGCAGTGAAAGAATCCGCTCTCTGGCTGATGCAGCAAGGCTTTGAAGTGGACTTTGCGCCTGTTGATAAAAAAGGTTTTGTAGATGTTGAAAAATTAGCTACCCTTATCCGATCGGATACGACTTTAATTTCAGTTATGGCGGTCAACAATGAAATCGGCTCTGTTCAACCAATTGCAGCTATTTCAGAACTTTTAGCGGACAAGCCAACTATTTCTTTTCATGTGGATGCGGTTCAAGCCATGGCCAAGATTCCAACGGAAAATTATTTAACTGATCGCGTAGACTTTGCAACATTTTCCAGTCATAAATTTCATGGCTTACGGGGTGTTGGTTTTGTCTATATCAAGTCTGGTAAGAAAATCAGTCCGCTGTTGAATGGTGGCGGTCAAGAATCAGACAAGCGTTCTACGACTGAAAATTTGGCGGGTATTGCAGCAACTGCAAAAGCCTTGCGCATATCTATGGAAAATTTGGAAACTTTCACCACACGAACCGCAAAAATGAAAGAGATTATCCTAGAAGAGCTAGCGAAATACCCTGATGTGACGATTTTTTCAGGAATCGATGAGTTTGCGCCCCATATCCTGACTTTTGGAATTAAAGGTGTACGAGGTGAAGTAGTGGTTCATGCTTTTGAAGAGTATGACATTTATATATCTACTACGAGTGCTTGTTCCTCTAAAGCTGGCAAACCAGCTGGAACATTAATAGCTATGGGTGTTGAAAAATCCCTAGCTCAAACGGCTGTGCGAATTAGTCTGGATGCCGATAATGACATGAGTCAGATTGAGCAATTCCTGACAACGTTTAAACTCATTTATGAAAAAACTAGAAAAGTAAGGTAAACAATGCAATATTCAGAAATTATGGTTCGTTACGGCGAGCTTTCAACCAAAGGAAAAAATCGCATGCGTTTTATTAACAAATTGAAACGCAATATGCAAGCAGTCCTCTCTGTTTACCCAGATGTGCATGTGAAAGCAGACCGAGATCGTGCACATGTCTATCTTCACGGAACGGACTATCAACCTGTTGCAGAATCGCTTAAACAAATTTTTGGGATTCAAAATTTCTCTCCGTCTTATAAGATTGAAAAATCAGTTCCTTCTTTGGTTGAAGCGGTGCAGACAATTATGAAAGAAATTTATAAAGAGGGGATGACTTTCAAGATTGCCAGCAAACGCAGTGACCACAATTTTGAATTGGATAGTCGTGAATTGAACCAGGCCTTGGGGAATGCGGTCTTTGATGCGATTCCACATGTTCAAGTCAAGATGAAAGCGCCAGATATTACACTGCAAGTAGAAATCCGCGAAGAAGCAGCCTATCTGTCCTATGAAACGATTCGTGGAGCAGGTGGTCTTCCTGTCGGAACATCTGGAAAAGGCATGCTGATGTTGTCGGGTGGGATTGATTCACCCGTTGCAGGCTATCTAGCTCTAAAACGCGGGGTGGATATTGAAGCGGTGCATTTTGCTAGCCCCCCTTATACAAGTCCCGGTGCTCTCAAAAAGGCGCAAGATTTGACGCGCAAATTAACCAAATTTGGTGGCAGTATTCAATTTATTGAAGTGCCATTCACGGAAATTCAAGAAGAAATTAAAGCAAAAGCACCAGAAGCTTATCTGATGACCCTAACTCGACGCTTTATGATGCGCATTACAGATCGCATTCGTGAAGAACGTGGTGGGCTCGTTATCATCAACGGAGAAAGTCTTGGTCAAGTTGCTAGCCAAACGCTAGAGAGTATGCAAGCGATTAATGCTGTCACCAACACTCCCATTATTCGCCCAGTTGTGACCATGGATAAGCTGGAAATCATTGACATTGCTGAAAAGATTGATACCTTTAATATCTCAATTCAGCCCTTTGAAGATTGCTGTACCATTTTTGCCCCAGATCGTCCGAAAACCAATCCAAAGATAAAAAATGCAGAGCAATACGAAGCACGTATGGATGTAGATGCTTTAGTGGAACGTGCTGTTGCTGGTATCATCATTACTGAAATTACACCAGAAGCAGAAACAGACGAGGTGGATGAAATGATTGAGGGATTGTTGTAATAAGAACGGATTTTGAGATTGGAAGTTATTCTGGGAAATTATTAAAAATTACTAAAAGCTACTGAGTTAGTCTTTTGATAAAAAATACTTGTCAAATAATTCTAGAAATGCTATACTTAGAGAGTTGACTATGCACAGCCTGTGCAACCGCTCGAACATCGTCATAAGTGGTTCGTCCCACGATGCTAGGCGAGTCTTCACAAAATTAGGGGAAACCCGTAAAATTCATAGGAGGTGCATAATGAGCACATACGCAATCATTAAAACTGGCGGCAAACAAGTTAAAGTTGAAGTTGGTCAAGCAATTTACGTTGAAAAATTAGACGTTGAAGCTGGTCAAGATGTAACATTTGACGAAGTTGTTCTTGTTGGTGGTGAAAACACTGTTGTCGGAACTCCGCTTGTTTCTGGAGCTACTGTTGTTGGAACTGTTGAAAAACAAGGAAAACAAAAGAAAGTTGTTACTTACAAGTACAAACCTAAAAAAGGTAGCCATCGTAAACAAGGTCACCGTCAACCATATACTAAGGTTGTCATCAATGCAATCAACGCTTAATTTTTAAGGAGAGCACATGATACAAGCAGTCTTTGAACGAGCCGAGGATGGTGAGCTGAGGAGTGCAGAAATTACTGGACACGCCGAAAGTGGCGAATACGGCTTTGATGTCGTGTGTGCGTCGGTTTCTACGCTTGCCATAAATTTCATCAATTCGATTGAAAAATTCGCAGGCTATGAACCAATCTTAGAATTAAACGAAGAAGAAGGTGGATTCTTACGGGTAGAGATTCCTACAGATATTCCATCTCACCAAAGAGAAATGACTCAACTTTTCTTTGAATCATTCTTCTTGGGTATGGCAAACTTATCGGAGGACTCAGCTGAGTTCGTCCAGACAAGAGTTATCACAGAAAACTAACACGGAGGAAAAACATTATGTTGAAAATGAATCTTGCGAACCTGCAACTTTTCGCTCATAAAAAAGGTGGAGGTTCTACATCTAACGGACGTGATTCACAAGCAAAACGTCTTGGAGCTAAAGCAGCTGACGGACAAACTGTAACTGGTGGATCTATTCTTTACCGTCAACGCGGTACTCACATCTATCCAGGTGTCAACGTTGGACGCGGTGGAGATGACACTTTGTTTGCAAAAGTTGAAGGCGTTGTACGCTTTGAACGCAAAGGTCGCGATAAAAAACAAGTTTCTGTTTACCCAATTGCGAAATAAGAATTGAAAGTCCCTACCTCATGGTACGGGTCTTTCTTTTGGAAATGATAATTTGAAAACAACAAAAGAAATGTATATAAAACGAACAATCTTCATCTCATTATAAGATAGCTGTAAACAATTTTGCAGCTATCTTTATTTTAAGTACATTTCACATGTGTTTTTTATGTATTTTAGTATCATATTAGTTGAATAATTACAGTTATCAAAGTATAATATATATTGTAGGTTTATTCAATTTTTAGGAATGGGTAATGGTTTTTTATTCTCAACTTTACCCATCAGATAAAAATTATATAGATATTTTACTATGGAAGGAATATACTAAGTTAAAAGTTTTAAACTTTATAATGGAAAACGTGATAAATTTTCTTTACGGAAGAAAAGCGTGGGTCTTGTTTCCGTTGCGATAGCCACTTTAGCAATTTATGGAATTGTGGGAGGAAGTCAGACGGTTCAAGCTGATGAGCAGAGTAGTATGAACAGTCAAGTTACTAGTGTTTCAGATTCATCAGAGAAAACGGAAACTGAAAAAGCTGTTGTTCCAACTCCAATATCAGAAGATGCTTCTTCAGTCAGTAGTTCTTCAGTATCAGAAAATGAAATAATGGATGCGGCTCAATCTGTTTCAGGACTTCAAAGCTCAAGTACAGAAAGCACGTCATCAGAAGATTCATCTCCATCAAGCAGCAATAGCTCATCAACGGAAGAAGAATCTTCTAAACCATCTCCAACTCCGTCTCAATCAGAAACAACTCCGAAGACAGAAGAAACGAATACAGCACCTCAAACAAGAGCAGCTCGCAGTCGCAGAAGTGTGACAGAAGCTCTTTCTCAGATTTCAGATTTCAAAGTGACTGTTACAACAAAAGATGGAACAACTATGAGTTCTGGGGATGAAAAAACTTTATCCAATCAAGAAATAGCATTTGAGCAAATTCATATGAAATTTACTCTGACTCAAGATGGGACTCTAAAGGCTGGTACAAAGATTCGCATTCGAGTTAAATTGGTAAACAATGCTTATAGAGCGTACTACTCTAATCTTGGTTCAGGAACAGAGGAACCAATAAACGGTGTTGGAACAATTAAATTTGAACATTCTGATCCAAATAATCTTGCTTATGTGATTACTTTAAATAATCAATTTGAAGGACAAAAAATTGTTGAAATTACTCAAAAAGCAGCAACTATTGGAAAATTTACAGCAAAATCAAGTTATGAAAATATTGTTTTAGAAATAAATGGGAATACATTTACGTTTAAACCTCAGCCTAGGACGTTTGAAAAAGCACAGGCTCCTTTTGCAGTTTATAATAGAGCTAGTAGTGATAAAGCTGATTCAATAAAATTAGGTACTTCAACTGGTGATGCTAACTATTATAATAATCTATTATCTAGCGATGGCAAAAATCCTGGACAAACAGGGATTCCTCAAGGAGATATCATTTCTATTTACCGTATAAAACCAGGTAATGGATCGAAAATTATTAGTATCAAACCTGATCCGAAAAGATATACTTCTACCTTAGCTATTAGCGAAGATGGGAAGTATCTTGTTAAAGGAGATACTCCTAGCTCTATTAGTATACAGTCAGATCCAGATAATAAGTTAATAGATCTACCTGCAAATTCAACAAATGATACTCTTCTTAAAGCATTAAAGCAAGCAGGCAAAAATTCTTCAGTTGTTATTGATAATGGAGATGGAACTTATACAGTTGCCATCAATTTAGGGAAAATGATAGGTGAGGGTGCAACTACCTATCATGAAATTTGGCCAACTGATGATTATGCTCAAATGGGAGATAAGTATCAGGAAATCAACAGAACAGAAGAAGTCAATAAAAAAGTTAGTGCTATTTTAAAGGATGCTAGTGTCATTCAAGGAACTGGACATTCAACACGAATTACTTTTGCAGATTCCTCAATTAAGAATACTATAACGAATGAGTCAAGAAGTTATAGTTATAACATTGATGACAATGGTAATGTAACTAAGCTTAAAGAAGAAACGATTTCTGCCACAACAACTCCATCAAATGCACGTGCAGAAGGTCAAAAAAAGATTACAATACACTATGTAGATACTACAGGTAAAGAAATAGAAACACAAGATTATCAATTTGGTTTCCCAGCAGGGGGGAGTGTTCCTAAATCACCAGATTATAAGGCTACTCCGAAAACGATTGCAGGATATACTCTTGTAACGACACAGAATCCTATTACTTCAATATCAGGAAAACAGCTTACTACTAGTCAGTCCATAGCTTTTGAAAATAACGATCAAGATTTTTACTATGTATACGCTGTAAATAAATCTAATGCAAAAGTAACGTATATTGATGATACTGATGGAAATAAAGTTCTTGAAACAAAAGAATTGACTGGCGACTACAACACTACTGATTCATATAGAACAACCGAAACTATTAAAAAGTATACAGATCAAAATTATGAACTGGTTAAAGATGAGTATCCACCAACAGGTGTAAAATATAATGATAAACTTCAAACATTTGAGGTTCATTTAAAACATAAGACAAAAACTGAAACTCAAAAGAGAACTGTCAAAGAGACTATCAGATATGTCTATGAAAATGGTACAGAAGCAAAACCAACCTATGTTGCTACATTAGATTTCACTAGAACAGCAACAACTGACCTTGTTACAAATGTTACAACTGGTGATTGGACAGCGGAAAATGGAACAAGTTTTGTGGCCGTAACATCACCAACAATCAAAGGTTACACTCCAGATTTGGCGGAGGTTCCAGCAGTTGACAATATTACGGCTAACAGTTAAAATATCGAAAAGACAGTTGTTTACAAAGCTAATCCAGCTAGTGCAAAGGTAACTTATATCGATGACACAACAGGAGAAACGCTTGAAACGAAGAATCTGAATGGACGTTATGGGCAGACTGATCCTTATCGAACAGCTGAAACCATTAAGACGTATACTGATCGAAATTATGAACTCATTTCAGATGGTTATCCAGCAACTGGTGTAACCTATAATGAAAATCTTCAAACCTTTGAAGTTCATCTACGTCATAAGATGGATTTAGTTGAAGACAGAAGGACTGTCTATGAGACCATCAAGTATGTTTACGAAGATAACACAGAGGCAGCGGATACGACGGTTCAGATTCTGGACTTTGTCCGGCTTATCAAAAAGGATCTGGTGACTAATAAGATTGTCCGTAAGTATTCTTGGATCCCGTCTACCAGAACCTTCCCAGAGGTAGTTTCTCCAAAGGTTGATGGTTATACACCAGATAAGGCAACTGTAGCAGCCGTTGAACAGATTACGGGAGATAGCGCAGATATTGAAGAAACGGTTACCTATAAAGCAGATAAGCAAAAAGTAACCTATACCATCATTGACGACACTGCTCAAAAAACGCTGAAAGATAAGGAAGTACTTACCAGCGGAGGCTCTGATACTCCTCTTTCAGCTAGTGCCCGAGAAAAATATGATTTAATGGTGAATGCTTATCTAGCTCAAGGTTATGAATTGGTTTCGAAAGACCAGCTTCCAGCTAAGTTTGACCTTGACAGTAGCCACGATCAAAATGTAGTTGTTCACTTGAAGCATGGTATCACTGATATCCAAGAAAGCAAGGATGTAAACTTGACTGTTCGTTACCACGGTGCCGGTGACCAGACACCAGAAGACAAGGTGCAAACAGCGACTTGGACTCGTACAGTAACCAAAGATAAAATCACAGGCACAGAAGTTTTTGCCACAGCTTGGACAAGCGATAAAGCCAACTATGATGCTGTGCCATCACCAGTGATTCCGGGCTACAGTGTTGACATTGAGACGGTTCCATCAGAAGCCGTTACTCAAGAAAACATTGTTAAGGATGTACATTACACAATCCAAACGCAAAAAGTTACTTACACAGTTGTAGATGAGACAACCGGTCAGACTTTAGAAAATCAGGTTGAATTGACAACAGGCGAGTCTGGTACTGCTCTTCCAGCTGCTGCGAAAACGAAATACGACACCGTAGTCGCAGGTTATTTAGCACAAGGTTACGAAGTGGCTTCTAAGGATGAATTGACAGCTCAATTTGACACCGATAGTAGTGTGGACCAAAACGTGGTGATTCGCTTGAAACACAAAGTGTCAACTTCTACAGAAACCAAAACCGTTACCCAAACGATTAACTACGTTTACGAGGATGATAATACACCAGCAGCTCCAGAGAAGAAAACGACCTTGACTTTCACTAGAGAAGTGAAAACAGATGAAGTGACGAAGGATGTTACACCAGGGGCATGGGGACCATCTACTGGCACCTTCCCAGAGGTAGTCTCTCCAACTGTTGATGGCTACACACCAGATAAGGCTAAAGTTGACGCAGAAACCATAACTGCTGATCAGGCGGATATCAAGGTTACGGTTAAATACAAGGCCGACAAGCAAAAAGTCACTTACACTATTATTGATGATACAACCCACACTACTTTAAAGAACAAGGTAGAGTTGACAACAGGTGATTCTGGTGCAAATCTTCCTGATGATGCGCAGACGAAGTATGATAAAGCCGTTGATGATTATCTTGCTAAAGGTTATGAATTGGTATCTAAGGACAATCTTCCTACTCAGTTTGACACAGATAGTAGCGTAGACCAAAATGTCGTTGTTCACTTGAAACATAAAGTGACAGCATCTACGGAAAATACAACTGTTACTGAAACAATTCATTATGTTTATAAGGATGGTAGCCAAGCAGCAGAAAGTCATAAAGCTACACTAGACTTTGCTAGAGAAGTGAGGACTGATGAAGTAACAAAAGCTATTACAAAAGGTGCATGGTCTCCAAGTACAAGTACTTTTGTGGCAGTCACTTCTCTAATAATTGCAGGTTACACAGCTGACAAACCAGTTGTTGAAGCTGTTGATGGTATCATAGGTGATAGTAAAGATGTGGTTGTAAAAGTCACATATACAGCTGATAAGCAAAAAGTCACTTATACAGTCATTGATGAAACGACACAAAAAACTTCGGAAAACCAAGTAGAATTAACGACTGGTGATTCGGATTCTGCCCTTCCAACAACTGCTAAAACGAAGTATGAACAAATTGTCAAAGGATATACAGATAAAGGCTATGAGTTAATCTCTAAAGATGATTTACCAGCCAAGTTTGACAAGGATAGCACGAAAGATCAAAACGTTGTCATTCGTCTGAAACATAGTACAACAGATAGCAAAGAAACCAAGAAAGTGAGCTTGACAGTTCGTTATCATGGAGCGGGTAGTCAAACGCCAGCTAATAATGTACAAACAGCAACGTGGACACGCACAGTAACGAAAGATAAGATCACAGGGACTGAAGTTTCGGCTACAGCTTGGATCAGTGACAAAGCTAATTATGACGCTGTGCCATCCCCAGTGATTCCAGGTTATAGGGTAGATGTTGCGACTGTTCCATCAGAAACAGTCACTCAAGAGGATATTGTCAAAGATGTGCATTACACTGCGAATCCAGTGACTCCAGACAAGCCAACACCTCCAGTAGTTCCGTCAGTCTCGGACAAACCAGCACCTCCAACTTTGACGGTTGTACAAACACCTCCGACCAAACTAGCTCCAGCGAAAGAAAAGTTTTTGCCAAGCACAGGTGATGTACAAGATGGTTCAACTTTTACAATGCTGACAGGTATCGGTTTACTTTTATCAGCTTTAGGTTTAGTTGGTCGTTGTAAAAAAGAGGATTGATGAACCTTTTGTAAACATATAAAAGTGATCTAAAGGTTGAATCATTCGATAGAAAGGATAAGCTTCACAAGCAACCTAATGTGGTTGATTTGTGGGGCTTCTTTTTTTATAAAAATATTGAAACAAGATTCTTGACAAAAGAAAAGCTTCATGGTTTAATATACCCCGCAAGGGTATAAACGGAGGTGCTTATGTTTCACTTATTTACGAAAATAGATAGTATTTCTACAAGTGAATTGGAACAAAAATTAAAAGAGAAGATTCAACTGCTAGATGTACGAACACCGTCTGAATATCGGCGTGGTCATATCAAAGGCGCAAAGAATGTCCCACTCAATGAAATCGCAAGATACACGCCAGCAACAAATGAAACACTGTATGTCATTTGCCATTCCGGTGTGCGGAGCAAAATGGCAGCCAAAAAGCTAAAGAAAAAAGGCTACGATGTTGTCAATGTTCAAGGCGGTATGAGTGCTTGGACCGGAAAAGTTGTTTAAAAGTGATAAAGGAGGAAGTTGAATGAAAATTATCATTGTTGGTGGAGTTGCAGGTGGAATGTCTGCAGCGACGCGTTTAAGACGGCTAAAAGAAGACGCTGAGATTATTATTTTTGAAAAGGGACCATTCGTTTCCTTTGCGAACTGTGGTCTGCCTTACTATGTTTCTGGAGAAATTGCTAATCGGGAAGATTTGTTAGTGCAAACGCCTGAGAGTTTAAAGGCACGCTTTCATCTAGATGTTCGTCCTTTTCATGAAGTGACGGCTATCTCACCAGATCAACATACAGTGACGGTTCGGCATGACGGAAAAGAGTTTACAGAGAGTTACGACAGGCTGATTTTGTCTCCGGGAGCAAAGCCTTTTGTGCCTCCGATTGACGGTTTGGAAACAGCCGAAAACACCTATACTTTGCGCAATGTTCCTGACCTAGATGAGATTATGTTAGCTTTGGAGGAACAGCCAAAAGAAGCTGTGGTGATTGGGGCCGGATTCATTGGTCTTGAAATGGCAGAAAATCTTCGGAGGCGCGGTTTGAAGGTGACGATTGTTGAAAAAGCACCGCATGTTTTGCCACCGCTTGATGAAGAAATGGCTGCTTTTGTTCAAGCTGAATTGTTGAAAAACGGTATTCACGTAATTACTTCTCAGTCTGCTACGCGGTTTGAGGACAAGGGAAAGGTCATTGTACTGGAGAATGGGCAAAAAATTGTTTCTGATGTGACCATTTTATCTGTCGGGGTGCAACCGGAGAATGCTTTGGCACAGGCGGCAGGTATTGAACTGGGACTGCGTGGCGGTATCTTAGTCAATGAGCGTTACGAAACCAATCAACCTGATATTTATGCAGTCGGTGATGCGATTGTGGTTAAGCAAGAGATTACAGGAGAAGACGCGCTGATTTCATTGGCTTCGCTTGCCAATCGTCAAGGTCGCCAAGTGGCGGACGTGATTGCTGGGGTAGCTCGCAAGAATAAAGGTAGCATTGGTACAGCTATCGTTCGGGCATTTGACATGACGGCTGCTTCGACAGGGTTGAGCGAGCGCATTCTTCGTATGAATGGCCTGCCTTATCAAGTTATTCATGTCAGTGGTAAGGATCATGCTGGCTACTATCCGGGTGCGACTGATGTGACCTTGAAACTCCTCTTTGAGCCAACAAGTGGCAAAATTTATGGTGCACAAGGTGTTGGGAAAAAAGGCGTTGATAAGCGGATTGATATTTTGGCAACGGCTATCAAAGGTAATCTAACCATTTTTGACTTGCCAGAGTTGGAATTTACCTATGCGCCACCGTTTGGCTCTGCTAAAGATCCGGTCAATATGCTGGGATATGCAGCCTTAAACTTAGTAGAAGGTTTGAGCGACAATATCCAGTGGTATGAATTGGAAGATGAACTAGCTGCTGGTAAGAAGTTCCTAGATGTGCGGACGGCCAGTGAGCTTCAACAAGGTCGTTTGAAAGTGGATACGGTTCACATTCCTTTAAATGAATTGCGTGAGCGTTTAGGAGAGCTAGACAAGTCGCAGGACTACATCGTGAGCTGTCATAGTGGACTTCGCAGCTATATTGCCGAGCGCATTCTTAAACAAGCAGGATTTTCTGTTAAGAACCTAGACGGCGCTTTTGCCTTGTATAAAATGGTGAAACCAGAGGGAGTAGAATATGGAAATTAATATCACTATGTCTGAATTTTATAAGAAATACCAAGCAGAAAAGCTGTCCATTATTGATGTGCGAGAGGTTTATGAGTTCGTGTCAGGGCACGTTCCGACAGCACAAAATCTGCCATTAAGCACTTTTGAGACGGGCTACAAACAACTGAGCCAGCAGGAGAAATACTATGTCATCTGTTAATCTGGTGCACGTTCTGCGGCTGCGTGTCAGTTTTTAAGTGCGCAAGGATTTGATGTAACCAATGTAGCTGGGGGCATGAATTTCTGGCATGGCGAGGTGGAATAAGGAAAGAGAAAATAAACTGAATAAAAACCTTTCAAAAATAGTAAAAAGCTTAAAATCAAGTTATCAAAAACGTTGATTTTAAGCTTTTTCTTGTTCATTGCTTCATTTTGACTAGAAATTGAGTTTTTGTCCAACCTATAACTCAATAATATGTGGATCATAACCAATAGCTTCTAGGAATTTGAGTAAGTCCGTTGTGTCTAAAAAGAGTGTTTTTTCATTGGTATTGGGGTGAAAACTCATTCGTTTTTCCGACATGATTTCTTTGTCAAAATAAACTTGAATGTCTTTATCGGCATTGTTTAACAATCCAAATGGAGAAACAACACCTGCTGGCAACATCATTTTTTCAAACAGACTGTCAGCGGATGCCATGCGGATTCTATTGGCTTTTACCAGTTCTTTAAACAAGTCCATGTCCAAGCGTTTTTTGTCGTCCATAATGAGCAAGTAGTAGGCGGTTTTCTTCTTGTTAGTGAGAAACATCGTTTTGGTGCGGACGCCTTCAATGCCTTCGATAAAGCTGTCTGCCTGCTCGGTCGTAAGTGCCGGTTCGTGTTCCACGATTTCAAATGGAATGTTTAACTTGTTTAAGGTTTCTTCTACTTTTGCGTATAAGTCCATTTTACTTGCCTCCTTTGATTTGTTTTATTACTCTTATTATACCATATTGAGGAGGACTTTTCTTTCAATGGTTGGCAACCTGCCCCCAAAAGCAGTTCATTCCGTCGACTGGGTCGCTAGTCTGTCCCAAAAGCAGTCCACTCCGTCGACCGGGTCGCTAGTCTGTCCTAAAAGCAGTTCACCTCGTCGACCGGGTCGATAATCTGTCCTAAAAGTAATTCACTCCGTCCGCCGGGCTGACAGCTTGCCTAGAAACAAGTTTGCTCTGTCCGTCGGGCTGACGACTTGCCTAGAAATAAGTTCACTCCGTCCGCCGAGCGGATGGTTTGCTTAGAAACAAGTTTGCTCTGTCCGCCGGGCTGACAGCTTGCCTAGAAACAAGTTTGCTCTGTCCGTCGGGCTGACGACTTGCCTAGAAACAGGTTCACTTTGTCCGCTGGGCGACCACTCCTTTAAGAGCTGCTTTTGCCCATTATGCAGTTCTATTTTTCTAAAAAAGTAATAGTTGGAATCATCTCTTATATTGTGTACCGTAAATAAACAAACCTCAGCAGTTTTCGTCGCCTGCTGAGGTTATTTTCGTTTGATAAGGTATTGGACGGCTTTTTCTAGTCGCTCTTTTTGAGCTTCGGGATCGTCTAAAGGGTGGTCGAGACATTCGGTGAGATTTTCGGTAATCATCAACTCAATGACCCGCTCGACACTAGAGCGCACAGCGGTTAATTGGGTGATAATGTCCGAACAGTCACGCTCTTCTCCTATCATTTTTTGAATGCCGCGCAGTTGTCCTTCAGAGCGTTTCAGCCGCGTAATAAGCTTTGAATTTGCCATGTCCTTGTCCTCTGTTTATTTTTTTACATTATATCTTGAATAGACCTCTTTGTCAAAGTTCTCGCTCTTTCTTTATGATATAATGGGGAGGTATGATGTGAATGGTTTGTGTCGAACTTGGATGTTCACCATGATCGAAGCCGTCTATGTCGGTCAGTAACAGGAGGGAAACATGTGTCAAGAATGTTATTCTAGGGAAAGTAGAAGAACGCCTTTACTGAATCCTTTGGATTGTTTGCAACACCACAGGCAGTATATTTGCGGAACATGTGGGCGGTGTATCTGCATTGAAAAAGACCCAAAGAGAGGATTGCAAAGGTGGCATTTTCCGTTTAAATCCTTAGAAATCTCAAAGCTATACTTGCGAACCGCTGATTATACGATGAAAAAGCCATGCGGTATTTATGAAATAGAAAATAGCAAAGGAAGGCTGTCTTATAAAATTTTTGCGGCAAAAGAAGATTTACAAATATTTTTAAAAAAGAATAAGGATAAAACATGCCCATTGCTGACACCTGTTTTTACCGTTCATGAATACAAAGAGTATCCCAATACAGAAGTGCGAAAATTGACAGCTGATGAGATAAGCCACTACATGAGTGAAAGAACTTGAATGTCACTTGTAGCAGCCAAAAACAACTTGTTTTATCTGCTTTATTAGGAAGATATGAAAGAAGCGACGACTGGATTTCATGGGTGTATGAAGGTTTAGTTATGCCTTGATTTATGGTATAATGATAAAACACTTGAAAGAGGATAAAAGGATGAATATTCAACAACTGCGCTATGTTGTAGCCATTGCCAATAGTGGCACCTTTCGTGAAGCCGCTGAGAAAATGTATGTCAGCCAGCCTAGTTTGTCCATTGCGGTTCGAGAATTAGAAAAAGAACTGGGTTTTAAAGTATTTCGCAGAACGAGTAGCGGTACATTTCTGACACGTCGAGGGATGGAATTTTACGAAAAAGCTCAAGAATTGGTTAAAGGATTTGATGTCTTTCAAAATCAGTATGCCAATCCAGAGGAAGAAAAAGCAGAATTTTCCATTGCGAGCCAGCATTATGATTTCTTGCCGCCTCTGATAACAGAATTTGCTAAACGCTATCCAAAAGGTAAGAATTTCCGAATTTTTGAATCTACAACGGTGCAGATTTTAAACGAAGTTGCACAAGGACACAGCGAGATTGGCATTATCTATCTGAACAATCAAAATACCAAGGGAATGATGCAGCGGATGGATAAATTGGGGCTGGAAGTGGTAGATTTGATTCCTTTTCAGACACACATTTATCTGCGGGCGGATCACCCCTTAGCTGGGAAAGAGGAGCTTACTATGGAAGATTTGGCAGATTTGCCGACGGTTCGTTTTACACAGGAAAAGGACGAATATCTCTATTATTCAGAGAATTTCGTGGACACCAGCGCCAGTTCGCAGATGTTTAATGTGATGGATCGTGCCACTTTAAATGGTATTTTAGAGCGGACAGATGCTTATGCAACAGGATCTGGATTTTTGGATAGTAATAGCGTAAACGGCATTACGGTGATTCGATTACAAGACAACTTGGAAAATCGCATGGTTTATGTTAAACGCGAAGAAGTAGAGCTTTCACCAGTCGGTGCAGCTTTTGTTGCTGTTATGGAAGAATATTTTGCAAAAAGAGGTAAAAAATGAAACGAAAAGTGACCGTGCCGATTGTGATTGTGGCTTTGATTGCGCTGGATCAATGGGTCAAGTTTGAAATTGTCAAAAACATTCAATTAGGCGGAGTGAAGCCTTTCATTCCAAAGATTTTGAGTTTGACTTATTTGCGAAATACAGGAGCGGCATTTTCAATTCTGGAGAACCAGCAATGGTTGTTTGCGGTAATTACTTTAGTGGTGATTGGCGCTGCTATCTGGTATTTGAGCAAGCACATCAAAGGTTCTGTCTGGCTGCTGTCTGCTTTGAGTTTAATTATTGCAGGTGGAATTGGAAATTTTATTGACCGCATGCGCCAAGGTTTTGTTGTGGATATGTTTCAGCTTGATTTTATCAATTTTGCAATTTTTAATGTTGCGGATAGTTATCTGACGATTGGTGTGCTTGTACTGATAGTGATGATGTTAAAGGAAGAGGGCAATGCAAGTTAAAGTAGAGATTGGCGGTGTACGGTTGGACAAGGCGGTTGCTGATTTGACACCATTATCCCGCAGCCATGCCAATGAACAAATCAAAAATGGGCAAATCTTAGTCAACGGGCAAGTCAAGAAAGCAAAGTATGCTGTCAAGGCAGGTGATGTGATTACTTATGAATTGTCCGAACCAGAAGCGCTGGAGTATGTTGCAGAAAATCTGCCGCTAGATATTGTTTATCAGGATGAAGATGTCGCAGTGGTGAACAAGGCTCAAGGTATGGTGGTGCATCCAAGTGCGGGGCATACGAGCGGAACACTGGTCAATGCGCTGATGTACCATATCAAGGATTTGTCCGGTATCAATGGTGTTTTGCGCCCTGGAATTGTCCATCGGATTGACAAAGATACATCAGGATTGTTGATGATTGCCAAGAACGATGATGCGCATATCAAGCTTGCTAAGGAATTAAAAGATAAAAAATCCCTGCGGAAGTATTGGGCTATTGTGCATGGTAATCTGCCGAATGACAGAGGCGTTATTGAAGCACCGATTGGACGCAGTGAAAAAGATAGAAAAAAACAAGCTGTAACGGCAAAAGGAAAGCCAGCTGTTACACGTTTCCATGTTTTAGAACGTTTTGGCAATTATACGCTGGTGGAGTTGCAACTGGAAACAGGTCGTACACATCAAATTCGTGTGCACATGGCTTATATTGGTCACCCAGTGGCAGGTGATGAAGTATATGGACCACGTAAAACGCTAAAAGGGCACGGTCAATTTTTACATGCCAGAACGCTTGGATTTACTCATCCTAAGACGGCAGAAGTCATGGAATTTACAGCAGAAGCGCCAGCTATTTTCCAAGAAACACTAGAGAAATTGAGAAAAGGAATGGAGTGAGAGAATATCTCTTTCTGCTTCATTTCTTTTTTATTTTGCTCGAAATTTTGATATAATAATGTTATATTACCCGTGGTGCTATTTAATTTCAAAATACTATAAAAGCCCAAAAGGACTATACTGTAAGTAACGAAAGAAACAGGAGGTAGTCCTAATGAGCCACTTACATTATACCGATAAATCCCATCATTTACAATGGAATATGAAACAATTATCCCAAATCAGTTCTCAATTTTATCGAACTTACTGCCCTGATTTGTTGAAACATCGTCGCAATATCGGTTTAGCCAAAGTTTCAGATGAGTCTCTTCTTGTTTTATTGCTGCTTCAAGCTGAGTTAGGGATAACATCTCAACGCCGTTTTTACAGGATTTGTCAACTTTTCTTTGGGGACAACTTGCTAGAAAGAAGTCGATTTAACAGACGGACAAAACACTTGATTTGGTTGGTTCAACTCATTCGACAAGCCTTGAGTGGGGCACTCTCGCCAAATAGCATTGTGATTATGGACAGTTTTCCATTGCCACTTTGCCAGCCTATTCGCAATCATAGAGCCAAGATTTTCAGTGATTTCGCTGATATTGGGTATAATGCTGCTAAAAACCTTTGGTTCTATGGTTTTAAAGTCCATATGTTGGTCACTTTGTCGGGTTATATCCTCAACTATGTTGTGACACCAGCTTCTGTACACGACATCAAAGTCGTTGACGAGCTCCTAGAAGGATGGAAACAATCTATAGTTCTTGCCGATTTAGGCTATCTCAGTCAAGAGCTAAAAGATACGTTAGAACAGAAAGGATATCACTTATGGACACCTTTACCTCAAAACATGGTCGGTGCAGAACAACATAATCACTGGCAGTTACTTGTCATGATAAGAACGATTGAAAATCGCTTTTCTGAACTTTGTGCGCTATTTGATATTGAGCACACGTTGACTAGAAGTATCATGGGACTACAATTGAGAATGGAACAAATCATACTAGATTATAATTTGAGATATTTTGAAATTAAATAGCACCACGGGTTATATTAGCTTTGGAGAGGGTTATGAAATATAAACGAATTGTATGTAAAGTCGGCACCAGTTCTTTAACAAATGAGGATGGAAGTTTATCGAGAACGAAAGTGAGAGTGATTACCCAGCAGTTAGCCATGCTACATGAAGCAGGGCACGAGGTGATTTTAGTCTCATCAGGAGCAATAGCGGCAGGCTTCTCATCTTTGGGCTTTAAGAAACGCCCGACAAAAATTGCAGACAAGCAAGCGTCCGCAGCGGTGGGTCAGGGCTTGCTGTTAGAAGAATACACGACGAATCTGTTATTGAAAAAGATTGTCTCGGCTCAGATTTTATTAACACAAGATGATTTTGCGGATAAACGGCGCTATAAAAATACACATCAGGCGATTTCTGTTTTGCTCAACCGAGGAGCCATTCCAATTATCAATGAAAATGATACGGTTTCCATTGCTGAGTTGAAAGTCGGTGACAATGATACGTTGAGCGCTCAGGTTGCGTCTATGGTGCAAGCAGATTTGTTAGTTTTATTAACGGATGTTGACGGGCTTTATACGGCAAATCCAGTCAATCATCCTGATGCCAAGCGCCTTGATTTGGTAGAGGAGATTACGACGGATTTGCTTGAAATGGCAGGTGGAGCAGGCTCTTCTAATGGAACAGGTGGTATGCTGACCAAGCTAAAAGCAGCAACGATTGCCACTATGGCAGGGGTTCCTGTTTATATTTGTTCCTCTTTGAAAGAGCAAGCCCTCATCGAAGCCGCAGAAAATCAGGGAAATGGCACATTTTTTACTGCTTCAGCCAAAAATATGAAAACGCAAAAACAATGGTTGGCTTTTTACGCTGCCAGTCAAGGCTCTATCTGGGTGGATAGAGGTGCAAGTACAGCATTGAGTGAGCAAGGCAAGAGCTTACTTGTTTCAGGAATTTCAAAAATGTCAGGACACTTTTCTTATGATGATATTGTGACCGTCTATGAAAAGGATACAGAGCGCATTTTAGGAAAAGGACGTGTTCGTTTTGGGCAGTCAGCTTTGCAAGATATGCTGAAAGCCAATAAACCAAAGGGAGTGGTAATTCACCGAGATCATTGGATTTCACTAACGCCTGAATTGGAATTATTATTGTCAGAATTTTAAGAGGAAGTAGGATATGAATAGTACACAAGGCTTACTAGAGAAAATCAAGCAAGCAAAAAAATCAATTAACACAGCTTCAACAGCTGAGAAAAATAAAGCTCTGTCTTTGATGGCTGATTATTTAGAAGCAGCTACGGACGCAATTTTGACAGCCAATGCGGAAGACATGAAAGCGGCAAAAGGTCATATTTCAGATGTCATGTTGGATCGTCTGTATTTAGATGTCAATCGCATCAAAGACATGGCAACTGGCATTCGTCAAGTGATTGCGTTGCCAGATCCCGTTGGAGACATCTTAGAAGTCTCTCATTTGGAAAATGGACTAGAAATCATTAAAAAGCGGGTAGCTCTTGGAGTGATTGGAATTATCTATGAAAGTCGTCCAAATGTGACATCTGATGCAGCTGCTTTAGCCATTAAAAGCGGGAATGCAGTTGTTCTTCGCAGCGGAAAAGAAGCGCATAAAACAGCTACTGCCATTATTTCCGCGCTAAAAGCTGCACTTTGTCAAACCGCGATTTCAGATGATTGTTTGCAGTTGGTGTCAGATACCAGTCGTGAAAGTGCTCAAATCTTGATGAAAGCAAAAGGCTATTTGGATTTGCTAATTCCTCGTGGGGGTGCGGGGCTGATTCAAGCGGTCGTTGAAAATGCGACCGTTCCTGTTATTGAGACTGGTACGGGGATTGTTCATATCTATGTTGATAAGGACGCCAATCAAGAAATGGCACTAGATATCATTGATAACGCTAAAACCAGTCGTCCTTCGGTCTGCAATGCAATGGAAGTTTGTCTGGTTCATAAAGAAATTGCTTCTCAGTTTCTCCCAACATTAGAAGAACGCTTAGTAACTGTTCGTAAAGCGCGTGGGGTAGTACCTGTTCAACTTCGATTGGATGAAATAGCTCGCTCTTTCATCTCAGGGGAAATAGCAGAGCCTAGCGACTTTGATAGCGAATTTTCAGATTACATCATGGCTGTAAAGGTAGTGGCTTCTTTGGAAGAAGCTATCACACATATTGAGCAACACAGCACACATCATTCAGATGCCATTATTACCAACAATGCCACCAGCGCAGCGACTTTTACAGAGCAGGTTGATAGTGCAGCAGTCTATGTCAATACTTCCACACGTTTCACAGACGGTGGAGAATTTGGTTTGGGCTGTGAAATGGGGATTTCTACTCAGAAATTACACGCACGCGGTCCGATGGGCTTAAAAGAATTAACGAGTTATAAATATGTTGTGCAAGGTTCAGGACAAATTAGGGAGTAAAAACATGAAAATTGGATTTATCGGCTTAGGAAATATGGGAGGGAGCTTAGCGCGTGTAGTGGCGAGGCAAAAAAATCATCAAGCTCTACTAGCAAATCGAAGCCCAGAAAAAGCAAAACAGATCGCGAATGAAGTGGGTGGCGAACCTGTCACGAACGAAGTCGTCTTTGAGCAAGCAGATGTTATTTTCTTAGGTGTTAAACCCGCCCAATTTGCGGATTTGTTGCAAGAGTACCATGCTATTTTGGAAAAACGCAGCTCTGTTTTACTGATTTCTATGGCTGCCGGCTTGACCTTGCAGCAGTTAGAAGCTCTTGTTCCTACACAACATCGGTTGATCCGGATAATGCCCAATACGCCTGTTGCAGTTGGTGACGGTGTTATCAGCTATGTTTTATCAGATAAAGCAACAGAGCAGGATGAAGACTTGTTGTGTGAACTATTGGATTCTGCCGGTTTGCTGGTTCATTTAAAGGAGCAGCAATTAGATGCCGCTACTGCTGTGGCAGGCTGTGGTCCTGCTTTTGTGTATCTTTTTTTAGAAGCATTAGCTGACGCAGGAGTACAAACTGGCTTACCACGAGACTTAGCTCTGCAATTAGCAAATCAGACCCTTTTAGGAGCAGCAGCATTAGCCAAAGAAAGTGGTCAACACCCTGCTGTTCTCAAAGATCAGGTTTGCAGCCCAGCAGGCTCAACGATTGCGGGAGTAGCAAGTCTTGAAGAAGATGCTTTCAGAGGGAACATTATCAAAGCCGTTGCTGCGTCTTATAAACGCACTCAGGAACTAGGCAAATGACATAGATGGTTTGCAATGATTGAAGCATTTTATGACATCAAAAAAATTTATAATAGAAAATCAAATGATTTTTTATACTTTGTAAAAATCTCCAACTTCAAAGTGTATGGCGCAATAAATCAACAACATGGTAGTTGATTGCTCAAGGTACTAGCAGATAGAAGTGAAGGTCGTTAAATCTTGTAATTTTCATTAAGTATTGAGTCAAAAAGTCTTTTAAAAATTAGTCATTTTATCTCATTTGTCAAATTTTTTATCTTATAGTAAAATAGAAAAGCATGATAAATTCTAGGTGTGATGTCTAGAGATTAGTGAAGGAGAAGTATGAATCAATTACCAAATTGTCCACAATGCAACTCAGAATATGTTTACGAAGACGGTTTGCTGTTAGTTTGCCCTGAATGTGCCTACGAATGGAATCCGACAGAAGTCGTTGAAGAAGAGCGTATCAGAGCAATTGATGCAAATGGGAATCAGCTTGCGGACGGAGATACCGTCACTCTCATCAAAGATTTAAAGGTCAAAGGTGCTCCAAAGGATTTGAAACAAGGGACGCGTGTGAAAAATATTCGGATTGTAGAAGGAGACCACAATATTGACTGCAAGATTGATGGTTTTGGTGCGATGAAGCTCAAATCGGAGTTTGTCAAGAAAATCTGAGGTTGGTGATGAAGCGAAATGTGATTTTTTATAGCCGCATGGTATTGTTTATGTTAGGATTTATAGGAGTCTACCTTGAAATCATAAAGCATGGTGGCTTAGGAATGCTGATGTACTACACAGTTTTATCTAACATGATTGTCACAGCTTTTACGGCCTATTTGCTCTATCTAATGGCGCGTTCTGAACATCGCTGGCAAACGCAGTCGCTGTTTCGATTAAAAAGCGGAGTGACCATGTGTATCATGATTACATGCGTCATTTATCATTTTATGTTGGCACCGCTCGCGACTGATTTTTATCGACTGGAAAATTTCCTCTGTCATTACATTGTACCACTATGGTTTTTAGCGGATACCTTGTTGTTTGATAAACGCTCACAATATCGTTGGTTTGACCCGATTGTTTGGACAAGTGTGCCTTTGATTTATTTGGCTTTTGCCTTGTTTAATGGTTTAGTCATCAAATGGCCTATTCCAGGCGCAAAAGATAGTCCTTTTGCTTATTTTTTCTTAAATATTCCAAAGTACGGTTGGCCGTATGTGTTGCAATGGTCACTTAAAATCTTTATCGGCTATTTGCTTGCCGGTTATAGTTTTTATGGAGTGATGTCTTTTTCAAGACGTCAGAAACGAAAACAGCCCTCTTAAAGTTTACAAAAAACAGATGTTGTCTGTTTTTTTCTATATTTTGCTAAAAACTCTCTATTTGACTTATTTTTTCTTGTCAAGATGTGTTTTCTGTGTTATGTTTAACTAGTTAAATATTAACTAGTTAAATAAAAGGGGAGCTATATGAAATATAAGAAGCTTTGGGCATTGGCGGGAATTGCTTTATCTTGCAATCTTTTACTGACTGCTTGCTATTCTAACTCGTCGTCAAAAAGCAGGGATAAGGTGACGGCGAAACAAGGAGTGAAAAAGAAACATTCTAACGCTAAAAAAGGTCAAGTACCAGGTGTAGATAAGCCGACAGATGATAGTTTTCTATTCACAAGTGAATCACAGATTAAGGCTAGAACAAGTGACGGTTTGATTTTAGACCATGATGGTCACACACACTTTATTTTTTATTCCGATTTAAAAAACAGCAAATGGGCTTATTTGATTCCGAAAAATGGTCAAGCTCCGTCAACCGCCGCTGCGTAGCCAAATTACACAAATCCACCTGTTAATCCGCAACATCCAGGTTCAAACAAACATCAGTTTGCTGGTATAGATTATCCGACAAGTGATGGATTTTTATTTGATGGAACAGGGATTCAAGAAAAGAAATCCTATGGCTTATTAGTGAACCATAACGGTCATACGCACGTTATCTCTTATGAACAACTCATTCAGTCCAAATGGGAATATTTAATCCCAGCAGAGTATAAAAAAGCTGCTGAGGACGCTTACTATGCTCGAAAAGGTCAAACTCCGTCCACTCCAGCACAAGATTCTTCAAAAGAAAATGAAGAAATCACTAAGAAAAAGACCTATCTGGCATAACAGTTGGGAATTGATGAAAGTTTGATCCAAGTGATTGACAATGAAAAAGGGAAGGCTTTTGTTTATCCACATGGCGATCACAAACATTCAACTTTAATTAGTGACATTGATACGACCAAACCATTCGATCCACACGGTGATCCGCATGCTCATGATAAGGTAGGCATGGCAACATTGAAAGCCTTAGGATTTGATGATGAGATTATCGAAGATATTTTACATGCAACTGCGGATACAGAATTTCCGTCAAATGAAACGGACTTGGAAAAGATGAAAGCCTGGTTGGCAACGGTGAAATACCTAAATATTGGGCAATGAAAAGATCCGCTGGAACGTAAAGGTCTTAATTTGATGCCAAATATTGAAGTGCTAGGAATTGGTTTTACCAAAATTAAAGACATTCGTCCGCTGGCTCAGTTGAAGAATTTAGAATCCTTAAATTTGGACTATAATGAAATTTCAGATATTTCAGCTCTGTCAAATCTTTCAAATTTACAAGCGGTTAGTCTGGAGCACAATCAACTCCAAGATGTATCAGCATTGGCTCAAAAAGCGCACCTAACACGTCTGTTCTTGTCAAATAATCCTAACTTGGATATCAATAGTTTGAAAACCTCAGCGCTTGCAGAACTGACAGTGAATGAGTCAAATATTCAAAATTTGAATTTCTTGAAAAACAATCCTGCTTTGACAAGTATTACAATGAGTGGTAATCGCCTGACTTCGTTGGCAGGGATTGAAGCAGCAAAGAATCTGACCAGCTTTACAGCAGCTCAAGATCAAATTCAGAGCTTAAATACCTCTGGAGCTCAATCATCTTTGAAGGAATTGAGTTTAAGCGGCAATGCCTTGAAGAATTTGGAAGGTGTGAATCAATTTAAAGCACTTGAAAATTTAGATGTATCTAAGAATAAGATCACAAGCGTGGCGATTAGTACCCCTAACAATACCATTACCTATATTGATCTTAGTCATAATTTTATTCCAAAGTTAGAACTGGAGTTAAATGAAAATCGAATTCCAAAAGCATTGGCTCAGCATTTCCCAGCCGTTAAGGGAGAAAGCATTGAAAACAATCCATTGAGAGAGGAAAAGAAAGAAGAAAAAGAGGTTTCTAAAAAAGAAGGTACTGCAAAGAAAGTAGATACTAGTGAAGCTAAATCGTCTCCAGTAGAGGAACGAACTGCTGACTCAATAGACAAGGGTTCTGAGACTAAAAAAGAAGAAAAAGTGCAGCCGGATTCGAGGAAAGGATTAGATGAAGAAGGAAATAAGGTAAACAATTCTGAGAAAGAATAAGTTCCGTCAGACTTGAAAGGGGCTGAAAATGAAACAAAATCAACAGCTGAAAAGACAACTTCGTCTAATGAGCAGGAGTCTGTCTCAAAACAATAATAAAATTTTATTTTGAATTTCCTGAAAAGGCTGTTCAATTGAGATTTTTAGATAAAAAATAGCCTGAAAATTGTTACCTAAAGGAACTTTTTCAGGCTTTATTGCTTTTAACTGAAGAAAAGTATTTTTTGACTTTCAGGCACTGTACAGATAACCATTTTCCGGATTTTAACGATTTTGATTTGTTCTACATCAACTTCTCCAAGCCCTTGACATACTCCCGATACCGCTTCTCTCAGTTTATAAATAGCTTCATAGATATGCTGGTAATGAATGTCATAAAAGTTCATAGAAAAGTTGATGAGAATGTGTTCTGCCTCTGGAAATAAGGCTTCGAGATAAGTCGAAAGGTGCTGGTCGGATACGATAATGCTTGTTTCCTCGTGCGTCTGCAAATCCAAGGAGGTATTCAAAAAGTCAACACCAGATATTCGTGCAATAGCAGGTGGAATATGCATGGAGAAGGCATTCTTTAAAGTTGTCAAATCCGCATTGTTACTCGTAAAAATGTAAAGCGGAATAGGAGCCATGCGGGAATAAATCAGCTCTCGTAGCTGAATGCTCACATGATAAATGTGGTACTTGTAAACCTCGACTGTTAAGCCCATCTCTTGCATCCATTCTCTCACAAGCACCTTTAAAATCCGATAAAGTGGGTCGCACAGACCCCGATGGTCGTATTGAAAAATGTAGGAATTAGGCACCAAGCTTTGCAAATTGCAGAAAAAAGGCTTCAGAAAGAAAAGTATGACAATGCGAAAGGTCTGAGAATTCGTCATCTCCTCGCCAAACAAGTGTTGCAATTTCTGAATAAATGGAAGCAAAATCCCTTGATTGGTCACCATATCAACCGCTAAACGCTGGTCTTCATCGGACCATTTGTCTTTGAAAAAAGGATTGGGAGTCCGTACAATAAGCTAGAAAGAGATAATCATAGTCTGCTTGAGTAAATGTTATTTCTAACGCAGATTCCATGATGTTCTTGGTCAAGGACAACAGTTTTGGATAGACAAATAGTGTTTTGAGCCGAGTCAGTTCAGGAGATTCCGGAATATCCGCTGCAAAATCCTTTCGTTTCCACATTAAAACCATTAAAATGCAAAAGAAGCGACTTTCTTCTGTAGCTTCCTCAAAAGCTTCTATAGAGAGGTGAGCGTTGGAAGCGCTAATCAAGTCAAAAACAATCTCTAATTCTTTCTCTGTGATCGCATACAGATGAATGCCAAACTTGTACTCCAACAAAGCAATCAGAAATCGAATGCGGTATTCTGGCCCAATCACTTGGTATTTGTCTAAAGAAAGTCTAATTCCTTTTAGAAAATCCAAACACTTATCGCAGAGCCGATAACCCGTAGCTCGTGAGAGATATTCTTTTTGGATAAAACAGGCAAAACTTTCTTTTTCTTCCCGCAAGAAATAACACAAAAGACGAAGAAAAATAGAACCTTGATAAATCCGATGAAAACAGACTAGCGGATTGAGCTTTGTATAAATATCCAAATGAACCGTACGTCTAATGACTCGCAAACAGAACAAATCTTGAAATTCTTCCTTCAGCTCTGCCAAGTATTGATAAATGTTTTTCTCACTAAAACTGGTAATTTGTGTTTATCTGCTCAATCTCTAAAGTTTGAAATTCCAGCAAAATTTGTAACACTTCTGCCTTGTTTAAAATAACTTTTTCCAAATAGTAATCTAACATCGTTCCCCCTTATTTTTCAAAATTACCACAGAAGGAAAGGGATTGTCAAGCCGGATTTTAGGGCGAGTAGAAGCAAAGTAGAAGGTTAGAAGCTGCTTAGCTCTGAAAGAATAAGCTTTATTTGAACTTGTCTCAATTTGAGTGTTATTTTTCTGCTAAAATTGAGAAAATTAGGACTGAGATTCAAAATCTGACGATTACTAGCATATTGTGAAAAATTTTGTTAAGATAGAAAGTAATTAGGAGGAAATTATGGATTTAGTAGAAATTAGAAAAGAAATCGATCAAATAGATGCAGATTTGACTGCCTTACTAGAAAAAAGAATGGCTTTGGTGAGTCAAGTTGCTCTTTATAAACGTCAGACTGGAAAAGCTGTCTTGGATATCCAACGTGAACAAGTTATTCTAGAGAAAGTTGCAAATAGTGTACATGAAAAACAGTACAAAGAAACTATTGTTCAGACTTTTTCTGATATTTTGAAACATTCGCGTGCTTATCAAGACCAACACGTCAAATAATAAAGGAAGTTAAAATGAAACATTCGCGTGATATAGAATGGCTTGATAGTGGAAAGCGAGCAGTGGCTATTACAGTGTTATCCATTTTTATAGGTCTAGTAGTTGGGATTATTGATGTGATATTTGGGCGAACCCTTATCTTTTTAAGCGATATTCGTTTTATGTATCCACTCTATTTGATTCCTTTTTTAGCTGTTGCGGGATTAGGAATTGTATTTCTTTATCAAAAGTATGGTGGAAGCAGTAGCAAAGGGATGACCTTGATTTTTGATGTAGGACATGGTGTAGAGGAACATATCCCAAAGCGCTTGATTCCTTTGGTTATATTTACAACTTGGATGACGCACCTTTTTGGTGGCTCAGCTGGTCGAGAAGGAGTAGCAGTACAATTAGGAGCAACAGTTTCTCATTGGTTTGGCAAGAAATTTTCTATCCCCAACACTTCAAAAATCTTTTTAGTCGCAGGAATGGCTGCTGGTTTTGCTGGACTGTTTCAAACACCGCTGGCGGCAATTTTGTTTGCAATGGAAGTCTTGGTTGTAGGAACCATGCAACTGACGGCTCTGTATCCTGCAATGATTGCTTCCTTTGTTGCTTCTTGGACATCGCATGCGTTAGGGCTTGAAAAGTTTGTACAACCAATTTCTGTGCATCTGGTATTGTCACCGACGCTTCTTATCAAATTAGTGTTTCTTGGAGTTCTATTTGGACTTTGCGGCAATTTATTTGCTTATGCTCTCTCATGGAGCAAAAAGAAAGCAGCAATTATTTTTCCAAATTCCTACAAACGGATTGTCGTTATGGGAATATTTTTAAGTATTGTCTTTCTGCTGTTAGATAAAGGTCGCTACTCAGGGCTTGGAACAAATTTGATTGCAGCTAGTTTTGCTGGTCAGCCCGTCTATGTATATGATTGGCTCTTCAAATTACTTCTAACAGTTTTGACTTTATCAGCAGGTTTTCAAGGTGGAGAAGTAACACCGCTTTTTGCAATTGGGGCAAGTCTAGGCGTTCTACTGGCAGGTTTATTTGGTCTTCCAGTTAGCTTGGTTGCGGCGCTAGGCTATGCTGCAGTTTTCGGAAGTGCGACCTCTACTTTCTTAGGTCCGATTTTAATTGGCTGTGAAGTATTTGGCTTTACTAATTTCCCCTATTTTTTCATAGTGTGTTCGGTGGCGTTTTCTCTACATCGTCAGCATTCGATTTATGGAGCTCAAAAAATTCGATATTAAAGCATGTTCTCTTGCAAGGTTTTGACTTGTAGGAGATTTTTATTTTGTGTTATACTAGAAAAAGTAATATTAGAAAAGGGAAATCATGACAAAAGCAGATACTATTTTTAAAGAAAATATTCGAAAAATCTTGACTGAAGGTGTTTTTTCTGAAAATGCACGCCCTCGTTATAAAAACGGGAAAGTGGCTAACTCTAAGTATATTACAGGTTCTTTTGCTGAATACGACTTGAGCAAGGGAGAATTTCCTATTACAACGCTTCGGCCGATTGCTATCAAGTCAGCTATCAAAGAGGTGCTCTGGATTTACCAAGACCAATCCAATAGCTTAGATATTTTAGAAGAAAAGTACAATGTTCATTATTGGAATGATTGGGAAGTAGGAGATACTCGCACGATTGGCTTGCGCTATGGCGCTGTTGTTAAGAAACATGATATTATCAATAAAATCTTGAAACAGCTAGAAATCAATCCTTGGAATCGACGAAATATTATCTCACTTTGGGATTATGAAGCATTTGAAGAAACAGAAGGTCTACTACCGTGTGCCTTTCAGACCATGTTTGATGTACGTCGTGTAGACGGTGACATTTATCTGGATGCAACTCTGACACAACGCTCAAATGATATGCTGGTAGCTCATCACATCAATGCCATGCAGTATGTAGCATTGCAAATGATGATTGCCAAGCATTTTGGCTGGAAAGTTGGTAAATTCTTTTATTTTGTCAATAATTTGCACATTTATGATAATCAATTTGAACAGGCTGAAGAATTACTTCAACGTGAACCAACTAACTGTACGCCACGCTTGGTTTTAAATGTTCCAGACGGAACCAACTTTTTTGACATTAAAGCAGAAGATTTTGAATTAGTTGATTATATCCCTGTTAAGCCACAGTTGAAATTTGATTTAGCCATTTGAGAATGAATTGATTTTCAGATTTTCAAAATCTAAAAAATAAAGGGCTGTATCTAACTATTTTCACAAGACATCATAAAAGAACGGATTTCTTGTGCAATATAAATTAGTATTGATTTGATAGTTAAAGTCAGCCTTTTTTTGTAAAATTTGATAAAATAGAAATATCAATTCAAAGGATTAGGAAATGACAAAGAAAATTGTAGCTATTTGGGCGCAAGATGAGAATGGCTTGATTGGGCGAGACAACACATTGCCCTGGCATTTACCAGCTGATCTCAAGCATTTTAAAGAAATGACAACTGGACAGGCTATTTTAATGGGGCGAGTGACATTTGATGGGATGAACCGCAGAGTATTACCCAATCGCACGACAATTATTTTGACGAGAGACAAATCATATCAAGCAGAGAATGAGAAAGTTCTAGTGTTTCATGATGTTGATTCTGTCATGAAATGGTATGAGACTCAGGAAAAAACTCTTTATATTATTGGCGGCGGTCAGATTTTTTCTGCGTTCGAGCCCTTAATAGATGAATTAGTTATTACCCGTATTCATGCTCGTTTACAAGGAGATACCTATTTCCCGAAAGATTTTAATATGACGAAATTTCAGGATCTGTCTCATCAGTTTCATGCCAAAGATGAAAAGAATGAGTATGACTTTACTGTCACAACCTTTCAGAGAAAGGAGTCGTAATGGAACGTAGTATTTTCGGATTTTTTACGGCTCTTTTATGTGTCGTTTGTGTTATGGCGGCAACGCAAGCTTTTCGTAAAAAACGGTATGGATTGTCAGTGCTCTTTTGGCTGAATGCTTTTACAAATTTGGTGAATAGTATTCATGCTTTTTATATGACCTTATTTAAATGAGAAAATAGAATAAACAACGAATAGAATTGGAGTGAAAAATGCCTACAAATCGTACGAATGAAATGATGGTTTATTGCTCTTTTTGTGGTAAAAGCCAAGAAGAAGTCCAAAAAATTATCGCAGGAAATAATGCCTTTATTTGTAATGAATGCGTGGAATTAGCGCAAGAAATCATCAGAGAGGAACTAGCAGAAGAAGTACTAGCGGACTTGTCAGAAGTGCCAAAACCGCAAGAACTACTCAATATTTTGAATCATTATGTGATTGGGCAAGACCGTGCTAAGCGAGCATTGGCTGTTGCTGTATACAATCACTATAAACGTATCAATTTTCACGATAATCGTGAAGAAGAGGATGATGTCGAATTACAAAAATCCAATATTCTTATGATTGGGCCAACTGGTTCTGGTAAGACTTTTCTTGCTCAAACCTTGGCGAAAAGTCTGAATGTTCCTTTTGCGATTGCAGATGCGACAGCTTTGACAGAAGCTGGGTATGTCGGAGAAGATGTTGAAAATATTCTCTTGAAACTCTTGCAAGCAGCAGATTTCAATATTGAGCGTGCAGAACGTGGTATCATCTATGTAGATGAGATTGACAAAATTGCGAAGAAAAGCGAAAACGTGTCTATTACTCGCGATGTGTCTGGTGAAGGCGTTCAGCAAGCGCTCCTCAAGATTATTGAAGGAACTGTAGCCAGCGTACCTCCGCAAGGCGGTCGCAAGCACCCTCAACAAGAAATGATTCAAGTAGATACCAAGAATATTCTCTTTATCGTTGGTGGTGCATTTGACAGTATTGAAGAAATTGTCAAACAACGTCTAGGCGAAAAAATTATCGGTTTTGGTCAAAATAATAAAGCCATTGATGAAACTGGTTCTTATATGCAAGAAATCATCTCTGAAGATATTCAAAAATTTGGTTTGATTCCGGAATTGATTGGTCGTTTGCCTGTGTTTGCAGCGCTTGAGCCTTTGACAGTTGATGATTTGGTGCGAATCCTGCGCGAACCAAAGAATGCTTTAGTGAAGCAATATCAGACTCTCCTTTCTTATGACGATGTTAAACTAGAGTTTGATGATGATGCTCTTCAGGAAATTGCTAACAAGGCCATTGAACGCAAGACAGGTGCGCGTGGATTACGTTCAATCATTGAGGAAACTATGATGGATGTTATGTTTGAAGTTCCAAGTCAAGAAAATGTGAAGCTGGTACGGATTACCAAGGAAGCAGTTGATGGAACGGATAAGCCGATTTTAGAAACAGCATAAAGAGGTGTGCAATGGAAATTAACACACACAATGCAGAAATTTTGCTAAGTGCAGCAAATAAATCTCATTATCCCCAAGATGAGATTCCTGAAATCGCTCTTGCTGGACGATCAAATGTTGGTAAATCTTCCTTTATCAATACATTGTTAAATCGAAAAAATCTAGCTCGAACTTCTGGCAAGCCAGGAAAAACGCAATTGCTGAATTTCTTCAATATTGATGACAAACTTCGTTTTGTGGATGTCCCAGGATATGGCTATGCTAAAGTTTCTAAGACAGAACGAGCGAAGTGGGGCAAGATGATTGAGGAATATCTGACGAGCAGGGAAAATCTCAGAGCAGTTGTCAGTCTAGTGGACTTTCGGCATGAGCCAAGTGCAGACGATGTACAAATGTACGAATTTCTTAAATATTATGAAATACCAGTCATTGTCGTAGCCACGAAAGCTGACAAAATTCCACGCGGCAAATGGAACAAGCACGAATCAGTCATTAAGAAAAAGTTGGATTTTGATAAAAATGATGATTTTATTGTTTTTTCATCTGTTGATAAAGATGGTTTAGATGCAGCTTGGGATGCGATTTTGGAAAAAATTTAGGAATTGAATAAAAAACTGAGAATCATTGTACTGACCCCCAAAAGTTGGACAAGAAAAATCTAACTCTTGGGGGTCAGTACACATTTTCTCTGTTTTTTATAATGAATCTGTCACCAAATTGTAACTAAGGGCTGGAAATTTTATGTTATAATCAAAATATATTATACTGGAGAATAAGCTATGAGAAAGAAAAAATTGAAAAAAAGAATTTTAACAGTTCTAGCTTTGGCGGTCGCCGCTTTATTGGTTAGTGCAGTTTTGTCCAAGCAAGTTCACCCAGCTAGTGCCAATGATGAGACTTACCAACGTCCGTTAACTCAAACAGAGGTGTTCATTTCACAAATTGGTGAAACTGCTCGTCAATTGGGACAAGAAAATGATTTATATGCTTCGATTATGATCGCACAGGCCATTCTGGAAAGCAATTCTGGACGTTCTGCTTTATCAGCCGCTCCTCATCATAATTTATTTGGCATCAAAGGACAATATGCTGGGCAATCAGCAACAATGGCTACACTAGAAGATGATGGGCAAGGAAATACTTATAATGTCAATGCAGAATTTAGATCCTATCCAAGTTATGTTGAATCTTTACAAGACTATGTGACGATTTTAAAACATAGCCGCTACACTTATGCTTGGAAGAGTAATACGACCAGCTATATGAATGCAACTGCTGCTTTAACAGGTGTCTATGCAACGGATACAAGCTATAATGTTAAGTTGAACAATTTGATTCAACAATATAATTTGACACAATATGATGTACCAAATGTGCAAGCAACCAATGTTGCAACAACTAACAAAGTCTACAATCCTTATCGCCAACAATACACAACACAAGAAGTGTTAGATTTGGATGTTGCTTGGGCAAATCGTCATCAATAAATATTTTATTTGAAAGAAATTTAGTAGGAGAGAACGAAATTGTTCTTCTCCTTTTTATCTGGAATTCATCTAGCAAAAATTCTCCTATAAAAATAATTGTATCCGCCAACAAATCACAGAGAAGGCTAGATTATGATAAATATGATAAAATAGAACTAGTTTTGTATGAGAAAAGAGATTTCATGAAAGATTTATTGAAATATTTTAAGGGCTATATCAAGGAATCCTTGTTGGGTCCGCTTTTTAAATTGTTAGAAGCTAGTTTTGAACTATTGGTGCCAATTTTGATTGCAACAATTGTGGACCAAACAATCCCTAAAAAAGACAGTGCGCATCTTTATGCTATGATCTTTTTATTGGTTGTCCTTGCATCGTTTGGTGTTGTTGTGGCGATTATTGCTCAATATTATTCCTCAAAAGCAGCGGTAGGTTTTACACGTCAATTAACTAAAGATTTATATCAAAAAATCATGCGTTTGCCAAAAGCTAGTCGAGATAGCTTGACGACATCTAGTCTGGTCACTCGTTTAACAAGTGATACTTATCAAATTCAGACCGGTATCAATCAATTTCTTCGTCTTTTTTTGCGCGCGCCGATTATTGTTTTTGGCTCGATTATCATGGCATTTTTGATTAGTCCAAGTATTACACTGTGGTTCTTACTCATGGTTGTCATCCTAACGGGTATTATCTATATCATGTCACGCTTGGTAAATCCGCTGTACGCTAAAATTCGCCAGATTACAGATAAAATTGTCAATATGACACGCCAACAACTGCAAGGTATGCGTGTTATCCGTGCCTTTGGGCAAACAAATAAAGAAATCCATGAGTTTAGAGATACCAACGAAATCTATAAGACCTGGCAGATAAAAACAGGAGTTTGGTCTAGCTTGATTAGCCCGTTGACTTTTTTAGTGGTAAATAGCACTTTGGTCATGGTTATTTGGCATGGGAATCTAGCTATTGGACAGGATTTGCTGACGCAAGGGAAATTAGTCGCTTTAGTCAATTACCTTTTGCAAATTTTGATAGAACTGTTGAAATTAGCTATGCTCGTCACTTCTTTGAATCAAAGTTACATCAGCGCTGGACGAATTCAAGAGGTCTTTGAACAGGAAGAGGAAGATGTACTAGCAGAACTGCCAATACGGCATTCTATTGGTGCTCAGTCTATTTCTGCTGAAAATGTTACCTTTACCTATCCACAAGCTGCTAGTCCAGCCTTGGAAAATATTTCGTTTGACGTACTATCTGGTCAGACTTTGGGAGTGATTGGCGGAACAGGCTCAGGAAAATCAACTTTGGTGCAACTCTTGGCGCACTTGTATACGATTGATGCTGGTCAGTTGGTTATTTTCAAAAATGGCCGAAGTCCTAGAAACCTTGAAGAGTGGCGCACTTGGATGAGTTTGGTGCCACAAAAAGCAGAATTGTTCCGTGGAACTATTCGCTCGAATTTATTGCTGGGTTTGGAAGACAAGGTGACGGATGAACAACTTTGGTGGGCTCTTGATATTGCGCAGGCTAGTGACTTTGTACAGGAAAAAGAAGGTCAGCTAGATGCAGTAGTAGAAGCTTTTGGTCGGAATTTTTCCGGTGGTCAACGCCAACGGTTGACAATTGCGCGCGCTATTTTACAAAAAGCACCTTTTCTGGTGCTGGATGATTCCACTTCGGCACTTGATTATTTAACAGAAGCTAAACTATTGCAAGCTATCAAAGAGCAGTTAAAGAACACGAGTTTGATTTTAATTTCACAGCGAACCAATAGCTTGTGTGCAGCTGATCAGATACTTGTCTTGGATAAAGGTCATCAGGTCGCTCTTGGTGCACATGAAGATTTGCTTCAAACGAGCGCTATTTATCGAGAAATTCATCTCTCACAACATAGTAAGGAGGAAAAGCATGAAAATGAGGTATTCTAAAAGTAGTTTAAAACGCCTTGCAAGTGATTTATTGCAGCAGCGCTGGCTTTTCCTACTAGCTACAATTGGAACGATTGTTCAGGTTGCCTTGACCATTTATTTGCCGATTTTGATTGGAAATGCAGTTGATAGTGTTTTACTTTCCGATGCAAGTCAGCATTTGCTGCCAATTCTCTCGAAAATGGGGATGGTGATTGTTGCCAATACAGCGATTCAATGGCTCAATCCTTTAATCTATAATCAGTTGATTTATAGTTATAGTCAGAAACTTCGGGACGCAGTTATTCAAAAAATTCATCGACTTCCCTTAGCTTATCTTGATTGTCAAGGGAGTGGTGATTTAGTGAGTCGCTTGACGACGGATGTGGAGCAGTTAATTAATGGTCTGATCATGGTTTTCAATCAGTTTTTTGTAGGCGTGTTAACTATTCTTGTAACGATTGTGACAATGGCAAGGATTGACTTTTTCATGATGATGTTAGTCTTTCTTTTAACTCCCTTATCTATGCTGATTGCACGTTTTATAGCCCGTAAAAGCTACAAGCTGTTTCAAAAACAAACGACGACACGAGGGCTTCAGACACAGCTCATTGAAGAAAGTCTCTCTCAAGAAAGTTTGATTCAAAGTTTTAATGCCCAAGAGCAATTCATTACGGATTTTACAAAAGGCAATGAGAGCTATGCAGATTATTCTCAGGATGCTATCTTTTATTGCTCTACTGTCAATCCAGCGACTCGCTTCGTGAATGCTCTTATTTATGCTATTGTTGTTGGATTTGGTGCGGTTCGTATCATTAACGGCTCTAGTTTCACAGTTGGACAATTAGTGACATTCTTAAATTATGTCAACCAATACACCAAGCCTTTCAACGATATTTCGTCTGTTATGGCTGAATTACAAAGCGCCCTTGCTTGTGCAGAGCGCTTGTACATGATTTTAGATGAAAAAGAAGTTGTAGAAACTGGAAAAGAAGAACTCACGAGTGAAGCAGTACGGGGTGCGATTTGTTTTGAGCACGTCCGTTTTGGTTATGAAAAAGATAAACCTTTGATTCACGATTTAAACATGACCGTTCCAGCAGGAAGCAAAGTTGCTATTGTTGGACCAACTGGTTCTGGAAAATCCACTTTAATCAATCTCCTCATGCGTTTTTATAATGTAGATGCGGGTAAGATTAAGTTAGACGATAGAGATATTACAGATTATACCAGAGTCTCATTTCGCCAGCAGTTTGGTATGGTTTTACAAGAAACATGGCTGAAGACAGCGACGATTCATGAAAATATTGCTTTTGGGCGACCAGAGTCTAGCCGAGAAGAAGTAATTGCAGCAGCTAAAGCTGCTAATGCTCATTTCTTTATCCAGCAATTGCCGCATGGCTATGATACTTATCTAGCAGATGCAGGAGATTCTTTGTCACAAGGACAACGCCAGCTATTGACCATTGCGCGTGTTTTTCTAGCGGTTCCTAAAATCCTGATTTTGGATGAAGCAACCTCCTCTATTGATACGCGGACTGAAGTACTCATTCAAGAGGCTTTTAATAAGCTCATGGTAGGGCGAACCAGTTTGATCATTGCTCATCGCTTGTCTACCATTCAGAATGCAGATATCATTTTAGTGTTGGTTGACGGAGATATTGTGGAATATGGCAGTTATCAAGAGCTGATGCAAGCAAAAGGCGTTTATTACCAAATGCAGACAGCTCAAGGAAGTTTGGCTGTTTAAGATTGACTAGTAGAACAAACTTATAGCTGTTCTTTGCTGACTAGCTCTATTCCTGTCTTAGTCAAGCGGTAGATTTTCTGACAAACTTCTTTGAGAAAGGTGCGGTCGTGTGAAATGGTAATGACAGCGCCGTTATAATCTGTAAAAAGTTTTCGTACTTGTGGCTGCGAAGTAGGAGAAAAGTTACGTGTTGGCTCGTCTAATATCAAGACATTTGCTTGATCTAATACCATTTTTAGAAGCAGTAATTTAGCTTTTTGTCCACCAGATAGCTGGGAAATAGAATGTTGCACTTCATTACGCGTGAATTGCAGACTGGCTAGGTGGGTGAGGATTTTTTCTCGCTCAATAGCTTCTCCTGTGGATGTTAGAAAATCTATTGGAGAATCGACTTCGTTTAAACTATCAGGATAGATTTGAGGCATATACCCTAGCGTAATGCCTTTTTTCTTTTGCAATAGATTTCGAAGTTCTTTGATAAAAGTAGATTTTCCGACACCATTTTCACCAATAATCCCAATCTTTTCCTGCCCTAAGAGTTCAAAATTTATATTTTTGGCTAAGGTGCGTTCCTCTACCTTCAAATACATCTGTTTGAGAGTGACTACTCTTTTTGTAGATGGCAGAGGAGTAATAGTAGAAAATTGTAGATTGATAGCATCTGCCTGTGTTGGTAACTCTGTCATTTTAGTGGCTTCTCGATTAAAACGTTTTTCTTGTGAGAGAATATTTTTCATTTTTTTGGCTAGTAATCTACCAGCTGTGCTGTCATAAGTATGACGCAAGACATGCTCCACACTTTGTTTGACTCGCTGGTGTTTTGCCATTGCTTTTTGATATTCTTCTCGTTCTTTTTTTGCGTCTTTAGTTTGCTTTTCAAATGAGGTCTGTCTTTGCTGGCTGTAATTTTCATAATCAAGATTCCTAACAGTTGTTCTAGCTTCTTGCTTTTTCTTAACCAATTCCAAATGCACGATTTTTGTTGCTGCATGACTTAAAAGACTTTCATCATGTGAAACAAACATAACTGTTTGAGGTGTATTTTGAAGAAAATTTTCCAGCCAAATCAGAGTGTTTGTGTCTAAATCATTGGAGGGCTCATCTAAAAAGAGAATGTCCCAATTTGTAGAGAGGATTTTTAAAAGCTGTACTTTTAATGTTTCACCGCCAGATAGAGTCGCTAATGTTTGCTGACTAGTAAAACGTTCGCTATCAAAATGTAATTCTTGGGCAAAGCGGTAAAGTTTGCTGTAATCTAAGTCTATGTCCAAATCGCCAAAGAAGTAGTCGTTGAGGGAGAGCCTTCTTTCATTTTCAGGTAAAGTTTGCGGCAAATAAGCATAACAATTATAGCTTTTCTGAATCCCTCCCCTATAACTAACATAGTCTGAAACAAGTGTGTCATTCATAAGTAGCTTGAGAAGAGTAGATTTTCCATTCCCTTCTTCTCCGATAATACCGACTTTATCGCCTGCATTGACAGTAAGTGATAAATCATTGACTAAGTCTTTCAAATCTTTTAAATGGGTAATAGTTAAATGTCGAATTTGTAGCATATATATCTCCTTATGATGTTCATTGTCATTTTAGAGCTAAGAAAAACAGCCCTATTTACCTAGTAGAGCTGTTCTTGTTTTTGGATTGCCAACAAACATTGCAAAACGGAGTAGTTTGCAACGAATAGATTATCATTGAGAAGTTTGAAAAAAATTTCTTTTATGAAAAATAGGCAAGAGCATAACAAAAAATCTACTAGATAAAGTTTCCTTTAAGCAATAGATTTCTTGTACATAGACTCCTTACCTCCGAATTTTACTGATTTTAGTGTAGCAAAAAAGATATAAAATGTCAAAAGAGTACGAGATAAAAGTTTGTCACTAAGAATAAATGTAATGAAAGTGCAACTGTTGTGTTATTAAGTTTTCTTCTAAAAAGTAAACGAGTCTGGAACATTTTTGTACCAGACTCGAAGTCATATTACACGTTCAAGACTTTATCTAGGAAGTCTTTGAGGCGTGGGTGCTGCGGATTATCAAAGATTTGGTCGGGTTTACCGTCTTCTAAAAACTCTCCGTCAGCCGTAAAGATAACACGGTTTGCCACTTGGCGAGCAAATCCCATTTCATGAGTTACGATAATCATAGTCATGCCTTGCTTGGCCAATTCTTTCATAACATTGAGAACATCTCCAACCATTTCGGGATCAAGAGCAGAAGTAGGTTCGTCAAAGAGCATAATATCAGGATTCATAGCAAGTCCCCGTGCAATTGCAACACGTTGTTTTTGTCCACCTGAGAGGCTATCTGGCATGGCATCAGCTTTATCAGAGAGACCGACTTTTTCTAATAATTCCATACCAAGTTTATCTGCTTCAGCTTGTGTCATTCGCTTGTGCTCGACAGGAGCAAAGGTGATATTTTCCAAAACTGTCATGTGAGGGAAGAGATTGAAGTGTTGGAAAACCATACCAATATTTTCACGAACTAAGTCGACATCTGTTTTTTTATCGGTTAAGTCGAAACCGTCCACGGTAATAGATCCACTTGTAACTTCTTCCAGCAGGTTGAGACTGCGAAGAAAGGTTGATTTTCCCGAACCTGAAGGTCCGATGATACAAACGACATCCCCTTCATAGAATTTGGTTGTGATTCCTTTTAGAACTTCATTTTCTCCGTAGTATTTATGTAAATCATTGACAGCAATTTTTAATTTAGCCATTATTTAATCCTCTTTTCTAAGCGTTTTGCAAGTCTCGTTAAAAGAGTGATGATAATCAAGTAAAAGACTGCTAGGATAGCATACATTTTGAAGCTTTGATAGTTACGAGCAATGATGATTTTACCCGTTTGGAAAAGTTCGACGAGACCGATAGCAGAGACGATTGTAGTATCTTTCAAAGCGATAACAAACTGATTGACGAAGTTTGGTAACATGATTTTTGTCGCTTGCGGCAAAATAATCTTTCTCATGGTTTTTGAGTAAGAAATACCAAGACTTCGACTGGCTTCCATTTGTCCAGCTGGAACAGCTTGAATTCCACCACGGACGATTTCTGCAATATAAGCGCCAGCGTTGAGAGAAAGAGCAATTGTACCAGCCACAAAATCGTTAATCGGACTTTGGTGCCCTGTCATTGATTCAATGAGATTTGGAATGCCCCAGAAGATAAAGGCTGCGAGAATCATAAGCGGGATTCCACGAATGACATCCACGAAGATTTCTGAGATAATGCGGAGGGCTTTGACGGGACTCACGCTAAACATACCAAAGATGATTCCGATGACCATAGCGATTGCAAATGACAGAAGCGCGAGTGCCAAAGTAATTCCAAGACCACTTAACAATTGCTTGTAGTTATTTTGGAGGAGCCCCCAAATGGTTGTTTCATCAACTGTACTGTCTGAAGAGCCAGTATTTGAGTTTGATTTTTTTAAATACTTATCAAGAATTTTTTGATACTGACCATTTTTCTTGATATTTGCTAAACCATTATTAAACATTTGGATCAATTCAGGATTACTACCCTTTTTTACGGCAAAAGCAGTATCTCCAATAGGAGTTCCTTTGATTGGTGTTTTCAGTTTTTGGCCTTGGCTAATGGAGTATTTAACAACAGGTTCGTCATCCATAACGGCATCCACAGAGCTAGAGTTTAAGCTATCATACATTGAAGAAGCATCAGCGAATGTTTTGATTTTGTAATCATATTTACTTTGATTTTTTGTTAAGAAAGTTTGTGAAGCAGTTCCGTTTTTAACCCCGATTGTTTTACCTTTCAAGTCTTTATAAGAAGCAATTGTACTTGATCCTTTGACAGCAAGGATTGCGTTTGCTGTGTAATAAGGCTCTGAGAAATCAAAGGTTTCTTTACGAGCGTCTGTCACAGACATCCCTGCAATCATTCCGTCAGCTTGTCCAGATTGTACAGCATTTAAAGCGGCATCAAATCCGGGATTTGTAATTTCAATCGTGAAACCTTGGTCTTTGGCGATAGCTTTTATCAAATCCATGTCAATCCCAGTATATTTGTTATTACTATCCTGAAAAACGAATGGTGCAAAGGAAGAGTCACTCGCAATGGTATATGTTGATTTTACGGGAGTAGCTTTTTGACCAGCAGGAGTAGTGGTTTCTGGAGTAGAACTAGTTGTTTTCGTGGCTGTAGAACTTGTCCATTTTGTGATAATTTTCTCAAGAGAACCATCTTTTTTCATTTGAGCAAGCGCTTCGTTAAATTCTGTTACCAGATATTCATACTTGCTTCCCTTTTTGACACCAAAAGCAAAACTACCAACAGCTTCTCCTTTTATAGAGATTTTTAAATTTTGGCCTTGTTTAATAGCATACTCAATGACTGGTTGGTCGTCCATCATTGCGTCAATTGAACCAGAATTCAAGCTGTTGTAAGTCAAATCAGTTGTGTCAAATGTTTTGATAGTAAATTTGTATTTGTTTTTGATTTTTTCTAGAAAGCGTTGAGAGGCAGTTCCGTTTTTAACCCCAACAGTTTTTCCTTTTAATTGTGAATAACTACTGATTGTATTGGCTTTAGTCGTTGCGATGACAACTTTTGTATCATAATAAGTATCAGACATGGTGAAGACTTTTTCACGGTCTTTAGTTTTTGTCATTCCAGCCATGATAGCATCTGCCTGACCAGATTGAACAGCATTGACTGCTGCATCAAATCCAGGGAAAGTCATATTGATGTCCCAACCTTTTAGTTCAGCAACTTTATTGATGATATCTACATCAATACCTTTATAAGTTTGATCGGAATCTTTAAATTCAAAAGGTGCGTAAGCTGTATCAGATACCACTTTGATTGTATCGGCATGAATGGCTGTTACTGCAAAGAGTGGTAGTAAAGCTAACAAAAAAGTTATAATTTTTTTCTTCATGAGTCTCTCCTTTAAAGAATATTTTTAAATTATACCAGAAATATCTTCGAAAGGCAAATATTTCGCATTTTTATGTTAGATTTTATAACATGGACGAAAATTTCTTTTTTGATTTGCGTAAAATAAATATGATATAATAATAAAAAATAGAAAGGGAATTTTATGTTTAAATCTCGTATGCTTGATAATGTGAAACAGTCCCGTTACATTCCGCCTATTTGGTTGGCCGTTATCCTCTCGATTGTTTTTGTTTATGGAGGTGAAATTGTCGGTGGGCTTGCATTGGTTCCAATTTCGATACTGCTGGGTCTTGTGCTTGGCCTTGTTCATTCTGGGGCGGGCTTTGTAATGATACAAGAACTGATATCACATTATATGATTTTCATCCAACTCTTCCTCTTTTCCTTTATTTCTTTGGCTCTCTTTCTTTGGGTGAAATGCGTTGAAAAAAGACCTTTTTCAAGTCTTGGTTTTTTTAAGGAAAATTGGTTTAAAGAACTAACAAAAGGATTTTTGATTGGAGCGGCACAGTTTTCTCTCATAGTTGTCTTGCTTTTGCTGACAGGTCTAGGTAGGTTAGAACTCAACCATCTTAGTTTGGAGCCCTTGCTCTTTATCATCGCCTTGATTCCGTTTTGGATTTTACAAGGAGGAACAGAAGAATTGGTGACGCGTGGTTGGCTATTTCCTACAGTTACTGCCAAGTCAAATATTTTAGTCGGTATCTTAATTTCTGCTGGTCTATTTGGTGCTCTCCATTTATTGAATCCCGGTGTAACGCTTCTTTCGATTATCAACATTATTCTTGATGGTATTTTCGCTTGTTTTTACATGCTAAAAACGGACAATATGTGGGGTCTGGCTGGTATCCACGGGGCTTGGAATTTTGTTCAAGGTAATATTTATGGTATTCAGGTCAGCGGTCAGGGAGCAGAAGCTTCCGTCTTTGCCTATAATACGAAATCTAGTGTTGATTGGCTTTCGGGTGGGGCTTTTGGAGCAGAAGGTTCTATTTTTACCAGTCTGGTGTTAATTCTCAGTATTGCCTATCTGTATTGGTCTCTTAAAAAAGAAGAAAAATTGCCTACAGCATTGCAATTTAGAAAATCAAATCTCACTTAGTTTTACTAGGTGAGATTCTTTATATCCTAAGTCAGTGATATTTTAAGAATTGTGATAAAATAAGAGAAGATTGTATAGAGGAAAAGAATAATGATAAATAGAATTACGGACAATAAATTTAAATTAGTTTCCAAGTATGAGCCTTCAGGAGATCAACCACAGGCGATTGAGCAATTAGTGGATAATATAGAGGGTGGTGAGAAAGCTCAGATTCTCATGGGAGCGACAGGAACTGGGAAGACCTACACTATGAGTCAGGTCATCCAAAAGGTCAATAAACCGACTCTAGTTATCGCTCATAATAAAACCCTGGCTGGTCAGCTCTATGGTGAGTTTAAGGAGTTTTTTCCTGACAATGCGGTTGAATACTTCGTGTCTTACTATGACTATTACCAACCGGAAGCCTATGTGCCTTCTAGTGATACCTATATTGAGAAGGACAGCTCGGTCAATGATGAGATTGACAAACTTCGTCACTCAGCAACCTCGGCTCTCTTGGAGCGCAACGATGTGATTGTTGTGGCATCAGTCAGCTGCATTTATGGTTTGGGCTCGCCTAAGGAATACTCCGATAGCGTGGTCAGTCTGCGACCTGGTTTAGAGATTTCACGGGATCAACTTCTCAATGATTTGGTTGATATTCAATTTGAGCGCAATGATATTGACTTTCAGCGGGGAAAATTTCGTGTGCGTGGCGATGTTGTGGAAATCTTCCCAGCTTCTCGCGATGAACATGCCTTTCGGGTGGAATTTTTCGGGGATGAAATTGACCGCATTCGAGAAGTGGAAGCATTGACAGGTCAAGTGTTGGGCGAAGTAGACCATTTAGCTATTTTTCCTGCCACTCACTTTATGACCAATGACGAAAATATGGAAATTGCTATTAGTAAAATTCAAGCGGAATTAGAAGATCAGCTAGGCTTTTTTGAAAGAGAAGGGAAGCTTTTAGAAGCTCAGCGGTTGAAGCAAAGAACGGACTATGATATTGAAATGCTGCGCGAAATGGGCTACACGAATGGTGTAGAGAATTATTCTCGCCACATGGACGGACGGAGTGAAGGTGAGCCACCTTACACTTTATTAGATTTCTTTCCTGATGATTTTTTAATCATGGTAGACGAAAGTCATATGACGATGGGGCAGATTAAAGGGATGTACAATGGTGACCGCTCGCGGAAGGAAATGCTGGTCAATTATGGTTTCCGCCTGCCGTCTGCCTTGGACAATCGTCCGCTGCGTCGGGAAGAATTTGAAAGTCATGTGCACCAGATTGTTTACGTGTCTGCTACACCAGGGGATTATGAGCGAGAGCAGACGGATACAGTAATTGAGCAAATTATTCGACCAACTGGACTGCTGGATCCAGAAGTTGAAGTGCGTCCGACTATGGGGCAAATAGATGATCTTTTAGGGGAAATCAACGTACGTACTGAAAAGAATGAGCGGACTTTTATCACGACGTTGACTAAAAAGATGGCAGAAGATCTGACGGATTACTTTAAAGAAATGGGTGTCAAGGTCAAGTACATGCACTCAGACATCAAGACTTTGGAGCGTACCGAGATTATCCGAGACCTGCGCTTGGGTGTTTTTGACGTTCTGGTTGGGATTAACCTGCTACGCGAGGGAATTGACGTTCCTGAAGTAAGCTTGGTTGCCATTCTCGATGCCGATAAGGAAGGTTTCCTACGTAACGAACGTGGCTTAATCCAGACCATTGGTCGCGCTGCCCGTAATAGTGAAGGCCACGTCATCATGTATGCTGACACGATCACAGATTCCATGCAAAAAGCTATGGATGAAACCGCCCGTCGTCGTCAGATTCAAATGGCTTATAATGAAGAACATGGTATTGTACCGCAAACAATCCAGAAAGAAATCCGTGACCTAATCAGTGTGACAAAATCTGCTCTACCAGACAAGGAAGAAGTGGTAGATATTGAAAGTCTTAACAAGCAGGAACGTAAAGATATGATTAAGAAACTAGAGGGACAAATGCAAGAAGCGGCTGGTCTTTTGGATTTCGAACTTGCCGCTCAAATTCGCGATATGATTTTGGAGATTAAGGCGGTGGATTAGAAAGATAAACAAAGCAAAAAGGGAAGAAGAATGCGTTACATTCTCTTACTCCGTGGCATCAATGTCGGTGGAAAAAACAAGGTCATTGTGTCTGACCTGAAGGTCGATTTGGCGGAGCTGAGCTTTGATAATCCGGTTTCCTACATCAACAGTGGCGCTCTCTTTTTTGACAGTCAGGAGCACGAGGAGAAGATTAGGGAGATTCTGACGGCTTATTTCAGTCAATCCTATGACTTTCCAATCCCTTTTGTCCTGCTCAGCTCTGCTATTCTTCAAGAAGAAGTGGCAAAACTGCCTGCTTGGTGGCAGGATGAGGCAGCTTATCGGCGCGATGTCCTCTTTTTCCTGCCAGAGGCTAATCGCGAGCAGATAGAGGTAGAAGCGGGGAACTGGGCAAATGACAGGGATCTGCTGCATTTCGGTCAGACAGCCTTTTTTTACAGAAATAGCGACCAGGCTGGCTATCTCAAGTCTAACTACCACAAGAAGCTACTCAAATCTAGCTTTTACAAGTCTTTGACTATTCGCAATGGGAAAACCTTTCAGAAAATTTTGGAGTTGGCAGATACTAGTTAAAGAGGCATTATTTTGTTTTTTGGGAAAACTAATAATAAATTGTTAATGAATATATATGTTTGAATAAAGAGAAAGAATTTTTACTTTTATTTCTATCATGCTGAAAACATTCAATAGATAGGAGAATTTATGATTGAATTTAAGGATGTTACAAAAGTGTACGATGACAAGATAGCGTTGAATCATCTGAATTTAACGCTTCAGAGTGGAGAAATTGTAGGATTAATTGGACACAATGGTGCTGGAAAATCAACAACGATTAAATCATTGGTTAGTGTGATTAATCCAACGCATGGTCAGATTTTTGTGGATGGCAAGGAATTAGCAGCTAATCGGTTGGAAATCAAGAAGAAAATTGGTTATGTAGCTGATTCGCCGGACTTGTTTTTACGCCTGACGGCAAATGAATTCTGGGAATTGGTTGGAACTTCTTATGATATGAGTCTTTCAGATTATGAGAAACGTTTAACAGAGCTACTGGAATTATTTGATTTTACAGCTCATCGCTATGAAGTTATTGAATCGTTTTCACATGGAATGCGACAAAAAGTGTTTATCATTGGTGCTCTTTTGTCTGATCCAGATATCTGGGTGTTGGATGAGCCTTTAACTGGTTTGGATCCGCAGGCGGCTTTTGACCTCAAACAAATGATGCGAGAGCATGCAGATAAAGGAAATACTGTTTTGTTCTCAACTCATGTTTTAGAAGTGGCAGAGCAATTGTGTGACCGTATTGCCATTCTCAAAAAGGGAGAATTGTTGTTTTACGGTACGATTGAGGAATTGAAAAGTCAACATCCTGAAAAATCCTTAGAAAGTATTTACCTCAGTTTGGCAGGTCGTAGAGAAGAGGTGAGTCCTGATGCGTCTTAAAGCGATTCGCTCCCTCATTCATGCAAATATCATTTATACGACGCAATCAACTAGGCTTTCTAGTTATCGTAAAAAACAGCAAAAAAATCCAAAGAAAAAAGGAAATGTTGCTAGAAATCTAGTGATGAACTATCTCTATGCTGGAATTTTGTATGCTTGTATATTTGGTGTACAGGGTGCTTTTTTACCGCTTGCTCAGAATCCAGGGCTATTTTCGAATTTTGTCAGCGTCTTTTATCTTTTCATCTTTGCACAGGGATTTCTTTCCTTTTACAATGTTTTTTATGAAAGTAAAGACTTGCAAGCTTACCGACCTTATGCCTTTAGTGAGAGTGAAATTATGGTTGGGAAAGGATTTTCTGTTCTTTTAACTACTTTAATGGGAGTGTTTCCCATTGTTATTTACTTTATTGGTTTGCAAATGCAATCAGGTCAACCAATCTGGCTTGCAATCCCTATTCTGCTTATTTCGTTAGGAATACTATTTTCGACACTTATTTTCCTTCTTTTAGTTGGTGTTCATTTTATTACGAAAACGACTATTTTTAGGAAATATAAAAAGCTTGCCTCTAATATTTTACTGGCTCTTGCTACAATAATGGCTTTTGGTGCGATTTTATTGGTGAATTTGCAAAATAACTCTAACGTTAAAAACGCAATATTGCAAGATCAACCTGCTTATTTTCCGCCAATGACGGTTTTTCATGCTTTCAGTATGCAACCTTTTGCTTTGAATTCCTTGCTTGGAATGGGAATATGGATAGTCGTAGCTGTTATATTATTTATAATTGTTAAGCGAAAGGTTTTACCAGAATTTTATGAAGCTGCAATGACCACAACAGCAACGGTCAATAGACAAAAACGAACGAAAATTTTTAAGATGAATGGACTTAGGAACTTTCCGCAGTTTGTGTTGCGCTATCAATTAAACCTAATCAGTGATGGCTCCGTCTTATTACAAACTCTTTTGATGCCTAGTGTGTTACCTTATTTTATTCTAATTCCGTTAATGGCTAGTTTTATGCAGAATAGTGAAATGATTTCTCCTTATTTGACAACAAGATTTGCTTTTCCACTGATGTTGATAGCAACATTTGTAGCAAGTTTAAATACGGGTGGAGCAAATTTAACAGGAATTGGCATTTCACTTGAACGTGAAAATTATGATTATTTGAAAGTATTACCCTTTGACATGGCACGTTATCTTAAACTTAAGTTTTGGAATTTATTTGTCCTTCAATCCATTTTACCATTCATTTTATTGACAATTTTTTCCTTTATTGTCGGCGTGCAACCAGTTGCTATTGTCTTGATGATTATAGCTTGGACATTGACCTGCTTAGCATGGAGTGCTTGGGGATATCATCGTGACAAACGCCTACAAGTTACTAACTGGTCGAACGTGACGGAATTATTTAATCGTGAAAATAATTTACTAAAGATGATTTTGGGCATTGTTGCTATGATTATTTACATAATCATTATTGCAATGAGCGCTTATTTCATTTTGGTATCACCAGATTTAGTGGGCTATTTGTTAGCAGGTACTTTTCTGATTGCTCTTGCAATGATGGCATTTTTACTGACAAATCATTATTTGAAAAAAGTTCAAGCTGAAGTAGAAAATTAAGCTGAAAGTTTTTGAATATTTATTATGTTTTTATTGCTTAGCAAGAATATATTGATAAGAGACCTATGTATTTTAGTGTGAACTTTGAAACATCTATATACTAAATTTATGCTATAATAAATACTATGTACACCAAACCAACTTCTGCTTATGTACACATTCCATTTTGTACTCAAATTTGTTATTATTGTGACTTTTCCAAAGTTTTTATCAAAAATCAGCCTGTTGATGCTTACTTAGAGCATTTGATTCAGGAGTATAGAGCTTATGATATAAAAAAGTTGCGGACGCTCTATATTGGTGGTGGGACGCCAACGTCTCTGTCCCCCACTCAATTAGAATTTTTGCTAGCAGAGCTGACGAAAAGTTTGGATTTATCATGTTTAGAAGAGTTGACGATTGAGGCCAATCCAGGTGATTTGGATCCAGATAAGATTGCTGTTTTAAAGGCTTCGGCTGTTAACCGAGTGTCTTTGGGTGTTCAAACGTTTGATAATCGCATGCTCAAGCAAATTGGGCGCAGCCATTTAGAGAAAGATATTTATGAAAATATCACCAATCTGAAGCAAGCTGGGTTTGACAATATCTCTATTGACTTGATCTACGCATTGCCCAAGCAGACCATGGACAACATGCGGGAAAATGTAGCCAAGGCTATTGCACTAGACATCCCTCATATGAGTCTTTATAGCTTAATTCTAGAGAATCACACGGTCTTTATGAACCGGATGAGGCGAGGAAAGCTGCCTTTGCCTAAAGAAGACTTGGAAGCGGAGATGTTTGAGTATATCATTGAGGAGTTGGAAAAAGCTGGGTTTGAACACTATGAGATTTCCAACTTTTCTAAGCCAGGCTTTGAGAGTCGACACAATCTCATGTACTGGAACAATGCAGAATATTTTGGTATTGGGGCTGGAGCTTCCGGCTATGTTGACGGAATCCGCTACAAAAATCATGGTCCGATTCGTCATTATTTAGAGGCTGTGGAAAAAGGCAATGCGCGTGTGAATGAGGAACATCTGAGTAAGCAAGAGATGATGGAAGAAGAAATGTTTCTGGGCTTGCGCAAAAGGTCAGGTGTTTCTAAAAAGCGTTTTGAGGAAAAGTTTGGCATTTCTTTTGAGCAGCAGTATGGTCATATAGTAACAGAATTAACTGAGCAAGGGCTTTTAGTACCTGATAAAGAAGTTGTCCGTATGACTAAAAAAGGTCTATTTTTGGGTGATACGGTCGCAGAGAAATTTATATTGGAGTAAATTATGGGTTTAACTTATCAAATGAAAATGAAAATTCCGTTTGACATGGCGGATATGAACGGTCATATCAAGTTGCATGATGTCATTTTGCTGTCCTTACAGGTATCAGGTTTGCAGTCTATTGACTTGGGGATTAGCGACAAGGATATGCTGGAGAGATACAATCTGGTCTGGATTATTACTGACTATGATATCGATGTGGTACGGCTGCCTAAATTTGGTGAAGAAATGACGATTGAAACAGAAGCACTTTCCTATAATCGTCTCTTTTGTTATCGTCGTTTTACCGTTTTTGATGAAAATGATGTTGCTGTGATTGAAATGATGGCTACTTTTGTCCTTATGGACAGAGACAGTCGAAAAGTGCACGCTGTAGAGCCAAAGATTGTTGCGCCTTACGAGGCAGAATTTTCTAAAAAGTTGATTCGTGGACCAAAATATCCAGAACTGAAAGATTCGACTAGTAAAGATTATCATGTTCGATTTTATGATTTAGACATGAATGGTCATGTCAATAATAGCAAGTATTTGGACTGGATTTTTGAGGTTATGGGAGCGGATTTTCTTATGAAACACGTTCCCAAAAAAGTTCACCTCAAGTATGTCAAGGAAGTGCGACCTGGTGGGCAGATTACCTCTAGCTATGATTTGAATGGATTAGAGAGCAATCATCAGATTTCCAGCAATGGTGATACCAATGCACAAGCTATGGTAACTTGGCAAGAAATTTCATAAGAGAAACAATAGAAAGAGAAGTATGACCTACAAAGGATATTTAATTGATTTAGACGGAACGATTTATAAAGGAAAAGACCGAATCCCGGCGGGAGAAGCTTTTGTCCATGAATTGCAGCGGCGTAATATTCCATATTTATTTGTGACAAATAATACAACACGTACTCCTGAGACTGTTCAAACAATGCTAGCGGAACAATTCAATGTTGAAACGCCGATTGAAACGATTTATACAGCGACTTTAGCAACGGTTGACTACTTAAATGATAAAAATCTAGGCAAGAAAGTCTATGTTATCGGTGATGTCGGACTTAAGCAAGCCATTGCAGAAGCTGGCTATATCGAAGATACTGATAACCCAGATTATGTAGTTGTTGGATTAGACTGGGAAGTGGACTATGAAAAATTGTCAATTGCTACTTTAGCTATTCAAAAAGGAGCTCATTTCGTAGGAACCAATCCAGATCTTAATATTCCAACGGAGCGCGGTCTCATGCCTGGAGCAGGATCGATTATTACTCTCATTGAAGTAGCAACTCGTGTGAAACCTGTTTATATCGGGAAGCCAAATGCAATTATCATGGAAAAGGCGGTTGAGCATCTAGGACTACCGCGGCAAGAGGTGATAATGGTTGGGGATAATTACCTGACGGACATTCGGGCTGGGATTGACAATGGTATCCCTACGCTTCTGGTGACAACTGGCTTTACGAAACCAGAAGAAGTGCCAGGCTTGCCAAACCAACCAGATTATGTACTTTCTAGCCTAGCGGAGTGGGATTTTAATGCGCACTAAACTGACCTTTTGGCTGAGTATGCTCTGCTTTTTAGCAACAGCCATTTTGTTGACCATTTATCTGACTTGGCTGTTTTATCCTTTGGAAATTTCTTGGTTGCATTTAGAAAATCAAGTTTACCTCAAATCTGCAACCATTCAGCATAATTTCAATGTTTTGATGAATTACTTAACCAATCCATTTCAGCAAAAGCTCTTCATGCCTGATTTTCGCTCATCAGCAGCAGGTCTGCACCATTTTCAAGTCGTGAAATATCTTTTTCATCTGGCGCAAGTTGCTTTTCTAGTAACCTTACCAGCGGTTTGTTTGTTTGTAAAAAGCATTATAAAAAAAAGATACCTATCTGTCTTTTCCAAAGTGATTTTAGCTATTATTTGGTTACCTATTGTAATTGCTGGTGTGGCGCTGGGGATTGGCTTTGATGCGTTTTTTACTCTCTTTCATCAGATTTTATTTGTTGGGGATAATACTTGGTTATTTGACCCTGCTAAAGATCCTGTCATTTGGATATTACCAGAAGAATTTTTCCTCCACGCCTTTCTTTTGTTTTTTGTTCTTTATGAAGGCTTTGCTGTGGGGTTATACTTGTGGAGTCGAAAAATCTATTTGAAGAAGGAGGAAAAATGATGTCAGCCAATCAGCAAGTGCGAAAAGATGTTAGTTTATTTTCTGCTTTGTGTCTGATTTATGTCTTCGTCATGACAATGATTAGCTTAATCTATCAGACGATTGTAACCTTGTTTCAAGCGATTCGTTATCCCGGAAATCTTGAGAGAATCCAAAAAGCCACGGAAAGTTTTATGTCACGCGATGGCAGCTATTATCTAATTGCTGTTTGTTCAGGAGTATTTATCTTTTGGTTGTATCGGGACGGAAAATTATTTAAGTCTGATTTACGAACGCAGAAAAGGGTCATGACTCCCAAAACGTTTGGAATAGTTTTATCATTCTTACTTCTGGGTCAATTAGGTTTTGTACTCTTTAATCAAATATTTGAGGCAGTATTGAATATCTTTGGATTTAGCTTATTTAAAGCCATTGAATCAGCTTCCGCAGGCTCAGATAGTGTAACGATGTTTTTGTATGCAGGTTTTTTCGGTCCTGTTTCAGAAGAATTGATTTTTCGCGGGGCAGGCTTACGAACATTTGAAAAATATGGAAAAGTCTTTGCGATTTTGATGTCTTCCCTCATATTTGGTTTATTTCATGGAAATATCCCGCAGTTCTTTTTTGCGACTTTTGTTGGAATTATCTTCTCTTATGTGACCTTGGAGTATTCAATTCTCTGGGCAATGGTTTTCCACGTTTTTAATAATTTGGTCATTGGAGATGGTTTAACTTATTTGTATTCGTTTTTGCCGGACGATATAGGTGGTCTCTTACACTTATTTATCCTGTTAGTCGGTGCAAGTGTCGCAGTAATTTTCCTGATTAAAAACAAAGCAGACATAAAAATGTATGTACAAGAAAATCGTTCATTTCCAGGGGCCTATAGGCAAGCTTTTCGTTCTGTTTGGTTCTGGATTTTTACAATCTTCATGTTTTTAACATCTTTGACCTTGATAAGTCATTTGTGAAAGAAGATTTTTGAAAGGACTTTCAACTTTCTTTCATTTATGATAAAATAAAGGTAACAAAAGAGGAGCGTGTCAATCATGGAACAAACATTTTTTATTATAAAACCAGACGGCGTAAAACGTGGCTTGGTTGGAGAAGTACTGAAGCGCGTAGAACAACGTGGTTACAAAATCGAACGTTTGGAAATGAGAACCAATGTTTCAAATGAGTTAATTGATCAGCATTATGAAGCCCTGTTAGCGAAAGATTTTTATCCTTCAATCCGTGATTATATGACAAGCGGATCTGTGATTATCGGTGTTTTATCGGGAAGCCAAGTGATTTCAGGTTGGCGTCACATGATGGGCGCTACTCGTCCGGAAGAAGCTCTACCGGGAACTATTCGCGGAGATTTTGCACAAGCAGCTGAAGCTGGTGAAACGATTCGAAATGTTGTTCACGGTTCAGATTCTGAAGAGTCTGCCAAACGGGAAATTGCGCTTTGGTTTGGTAATCATTAAAACATAGTAGTATAAATTCTAGAGAGTACAGATAGTGATTGCTTTTGTTCTCTCTTTTTTACTATCCGAATTGTACTGGGTGTGTTATAATAAAAAGGAATTGGAAATGTTTTAATATACTGGAAATTGATTGTTTTATCAAGGAGGAAATATGTCAGACAAACAAATTCATTTGGTTATCGTGACGGGAATGAGTGGAGCGGGAAAGACCGTGGTCATCCAGTCTTTTGAAGATTTAGGCTATTTTACGATTGACAATATGCCTCCTACACTTGTTCCTAAATTTTTGCAGTTGATCGAAACAACGCAAGACAATGACAAGATTGCTATGGTTGTAGATATGCGCAGTCGTTCCTTCTTTTCTGAGATTCAGAAAGTTCTAGATGAGATTGAAAGTAACGCTGGACTTGATTTTAAGATTTTGTTTTTAGATGCGGCAGATACGGAATTGGTTGCTCGTTATAAAGAAACGCGTCGCAGCCACCCCTTAGCAGCAGACGGTCGTATTTTAGACGGGATTAAGCTAGAACGTGAGTTACTGGCACCGTTGAAAAACATGAGTCAAAATGTAGTAGATACGACCGAATTAACACCGCGTGCACTGCGTAAAACCATTTCTGAACATTTTTCAGATCAGACAAAGCTTCAATCGTTTCGCATTGAAGTGGTGAGTTTCGGCTTTAAATATGGTATTCCGCTAGATGCCGACCTTGTATTTGATGTGCGTTTTTTACCAAATCCATATTACCAACCAGAACTTCGCAATCAAACAGGACTTGATAAACCAGTTTATGATTATGTGATGAATCATATGGAGTCAGAAGAATTTTATCAGCACTTAGTGGATCTTATCAAACCGATTTTACCGGGCTACAAAAAAGAGGGGAAATCTGTTTTAACAATTGCGGTTGGTTGTACAGGCGGTCAACACAGAAGCGTAGCTTTTGCACAACGTCTAGCAGATGATTTGGCAAGCGAATGGACCGTTCACTCATCACATCGAGACAAAGACCGCAGAAAGGAAACGGTGAATCGTTCATGAGGAGACCAAAGATTGCTGTTATTGGTGGTGGCACAGGGATTTCAGTCATTTTGGATAGTTTGCGTAAGAAAGACGTAGACATTGCTGCTATTGTGACGGTCGCTGATGACGGTGGAAGTTCAGGGGAATTGCGAAAAAACATTCAACAATTAACACCACCTGGTGATTTGCGAAATGTTTTGGTAGCTTTATCGGACATGCCGCGCTTTTATGAAAAAGTTTTTCAATATCGCTTTGCGGAAGAAGATGGTGCTTTATCTGGACATCCTCTTGGAAACTTGATTATTGCAGGTATTTCAGAAATGCAAGGGTCGACTTACAATGCTATGCAGCTACTGACTAAGTTTTTCCATACAACTGGCAAAATTTATCCGTCTTGTGATACACCTTTAACGCTTCATGCTGTATTTACTGATGGAAGCGAAGTCGCTGGAGAAAGTCATCTCGCAGAACACCAAGGTATGATTGAGCGGGTTTATGTGACCAATACCTATAATGACCAGAAGCCGGTGGCTAGTCGCAAAGTGGTACAAACAATTTTAGAAAGTGATATGGTAGTTTTGGGACCGGGATCATTGTTTACCTCTATCTTACCCAATATGGTGATAGAAGAAATTGGGCAAGCGCTCTTGGAAACCCAAGCAGAGATTGCTTATGTTTGTAATATTATGACGCAGCGTGGTGAAACCGAGCATTTCACAGATAGTGACCACGTAGCTGTTTTGCATCGTCATCTTGGGAAAGCATTTATTGACACGGTTTTAGTGAACATTGATCAAGTTCCTCAAGAATATATGAATTCTAATAAATTTGATGAATATTTAGTGCAAGTTGAACATGATTTTCAAGGCCTGAAAAAACAAGTTCCTCGTGTCATTTCGTCTAATTTTCTTCGCTTGGAAAATGGCGGAGCTTTTCATGATGGTGAATCAGTCGTAGATGAACTCATGCAGATTATACAGGTGCGCAAATGAGTTTTACCATTAAAGTGAAAGAAGAACTGCTTGGTCTAGGCAAAAAAGATAAAACGGAATTATCTGCTATTATTAAGATATCAGGCAGTTTAGGAATTTCTAGTCAAGGCTTAACATTATCTGTTACGACAGAAAATGCAAAAATTGCTCGTCATATTTATGAATTGTTGGCAGCTTTTTATAAAGTCAAGTCGGATATTCGTCATCATCAAAAAGCGAATCTTCGGAAAAACCGTGTTTATACTGTTTTTTTAGATGAAGGTGTTGAACAAATTTTAGCTGATTTGCACTTGGCAGACTCTTTTTTTGGAATTGAAGCAGGTATTGATCAAGCTATTTTATCAGACGATGAGGCTAGCCGATCGTATTTACGAGGAGCATTTTTATCAACGGGCAGTATGCGTGATCCAGATTCTGGGAAATATCAGCTGGAAATCTTGTCGGTCTATTTTGACCATGCGGAGGATTTAGCAGCTTTGATGCGAAAGTTTTTATTGGACGCCAAGACAATTGAGCGCAAAAAAGGCTCAGTAACCTATCTGCAGCGAGCTGAGGACATTATGGACTTTTTGATTGTGATTGGGGCTATGGAAGCGATGACTGAGTTTGAGTCGGTCAAACTTTTGCGGGAGGCTAGAAATGATCTGAATCGGACGAATAATGCAGAAACAGCGAATATTGCTCGAACGGTGACAGCTAGCATGAAAACCATTCACAACATTAGCAAAATCATTGACACAGTTGGTTTAGAAAGCTTGCCGGTTGATTTGCAAGAGGTAGCTTATCTGCGTGTCAATCATCCGGATTATTCTATCCAGCAATTGGCAGAAAGTCTTAGTAAGCCTTTGACGAAAAGTGGTGTCAATCATCGCTTGAGGAAAATCAATAAAATCGCAAATGAGTTGTAGAAAATGCAAAGAAATGTGGCTTATATATTATAGTCGGAATCAATTTGAGAATTTCCATTAAAACTTTACGGTTTTCTCTTGAAGATTTTCAAAAAGTGTGATATAGTAATAAAAATTAAATAATCCTTTAAATCTGTCCTGTGAGGCAGACAAGGAGTCAAAGTATAAGATGGTGTAGCACAGTGAGGCTGTTAGTAGTTTCTCTGTGCTTACCTAGATTTTCTGAAGTCTCCTTGTGAAGGAGACTTTTTCTTTTATCTTTTTTATGCAGGAGGTTTTCCATGAAAACAAAAGAAGTTGTTGATGGTTTGACAATGAAACGTGCCATTACACGGATCACTTATGAAATCATTGAGCGCAACAAAGAGCTAGACAAGATTATCTTGATTGGTATAAAAACACGGGGTGTTTACATTGCACAGCGGATTCAAGAACGATTAGCGCAACTTGAAAAGATTGATGTACCCATCGGTGAGTTGGATACCAAGCCATTCCGCGATGATTTTAAAGTGGAAGAAGATACAACACATGTTCCTGTTGATATTACAGACCGCGAAGTCATCTTGGTAGATGATGTCCTCTATACAGGACGCACCATTCGTGCTGCTATTGATAATCTAGTTAGCTTGGGACGTCCATCACGCGTGAGCTTGGCTGTTTTAGTAGACCGTGGGCATCGTGAGTTGCCGATTCGAGCAGATTATGTTGGAAAAAATATTCCGACAAGCCGAACAGAAGAGATTATTGTAGAAATGGTAGAACAGGATGGTCAAGACCGTGTCTTGATTGCGGAGGAGTTATAAGAAAATGAGTCAAGATGTGAAATATGATGTGCACGATATGCCAAAACCTGGTTTGCTTGTAGGATTGTCCTTTCAGCATTTGTTCGCTATGTTTGGAGCAACGGTTCTTGTTCCCATTCTAGTCGGAATTGATCCAGCAGTTGCCTTGTTTTCAAGCGGTCTAGGAACCTTAGCACATTTAACGGTTACCAAGTACAAAGTGCCAGCTTATATGGGGTCTAGTTTCGCTTATATCGCAGCTATGCAAATGTTGATGAAAACAGACGGTATCGCAGCAGTCGCTCAAGGTGCCATTACAGGTGGTTTGGTTTACTTCATTGTAGCTCTTATTGTGAAGTTCGCTGGGAATGCTTGGATTGATAAGATTTTGCCGCCAGTTTTGGTAGGACCAATCATTATGGTTATCGGACTAAGCCTAGCAAGCACAGCTGTAAATGATGTCATGTTAAAAGATGGTAAATACAATTTAACTTATTTCATCATTGGAATTGTCACTCTCTTTGCAGTCATCCTCTTTAATATCTATGGTAAAAAGATTGTTGGAATTATTCCAGTGCTGTTAGGCTTGATTGTCGGATATGTCTTCGCGCTCATTCTTGGAGCGGTAACAGGAGAAGAAATTATTTCCTTTGCAAAAGTCTCTCAAGCTTCATGGTTCCATGTCCCACCTATGCATCTTCCTTTCTTAGACTACAATTTAAAATTTTATCCAAGTGCGATTTTAACAATGGCTCCAATTGCCTTTGTGACGATGACAGAGCACTTTGGTCATGTCATGGTACTGAATAGCTTGACCGGAAAAGATTTCTTTAAAGACCCAGGATTGGATAAAACTCTTGCCGGAGATGGCCTTTCACAAGTTATCGCTGGGATTTTCGGTGCGCCTCCAGTAACGAGTTACGGTGAAAATATCGGTGTGATGGCTCTGAACAAAATCTATAGCGTTTATGTGATTGCAGGTGCGGCAGTACTTGCGATTGTGATGAGTTTTGTTGGGAAAGTTTCTGCCCTCTTGCAATCCATTCCAAGTCCCGTTCTTGGAGGAATCTCCATTGCACTCTTTGGAGTCATTGCCTCTAGCGGCTTGAAAATTTTGATTGAAAAGCAAACAGACTTTGATAATAAGAAAAACCTGTTAATTGCCAGTGTAATTTTAGTTGCAGGGATTGGCGGCTTAACGCTTCAACTTTTAGGTCTGCAAATTTCAGGGGTTGCCTTGTCAACCGTTCTTGGTATTGTACTCTATCTTATTTTGCCTGAACCTAAAAATTAGTTTGAATTCTTAATTTTATTGAAAGAAACGCTGTATCTAATAAAAGGAGAAATACACCATGTCATCTAATCAAATCGCTCTTAAAAACGTTGTCTCTATGGAAACTCTTACCAATGAGGAAGTCTTAAGTTTAATCAAACGTGGCATTGAATTTAAAAATGGAGCAAAAGCTCATTATGATGAACAGCATATTATCGCTAATCTCTTTTTTGAGCCCTCTACGCGAACACATAAAGCCTTTGAAGTAGCGGAATTAAAGCTAGGTTGTGACCTGTTGGATTTTGATTCAAAGACCAGCTCTATCAACAAAGGAGAGACCTTATATGATACGATTTTAACCTTGTCAGCGCTCGGAGTGGATGTCTGTGTCATTCGTCATCCAGAAGTGGACTATTACAAGGAATTAGTCGAAAGTCCAACGATTACAACTTCAATTGTGAATGGTGGTGATGGCTCTGGACAACATCCGAGTCAAAGTTTGCTAGATTTGATGACCATTTATCAAGAGTTTGGGCATTTTGACGGCTTGAAGATTGTGATTGCAGGCGACTTAGATCACTCGCGCGTGGCCAAGTCAAATATGCAAATATTGAAGCGTCTGGGTGCAGAACTTTATTTTGCAGGTCCAGAGGTATGGAGAAGTGAAGAATTTGCAGATTATGGGCAATTTGTCACACTTGATGAAGTCGTTGACCAAGTGGATGTCTTAATGCTTCTGCGCGTGCAGCACGAGCGTCATGATGACGATTCACTCTTTTCAAAAGAAAATTATCATAGATTGCACGGCTTAACTCAGGAACGATATGACAGACTGAAGGATACAGCCATCATCATGCATCCAGCTCCAGTCAATCGCGATGTTGAAATTGCAGATCATCTGGTAGAAGCTCCAAAATCGCGGATTGTAGAGCAAATGACAAATGGTGTATTTGTCCGTATGGCAATTATTGAGTCTGTTTTAAATGGACGAAAAGAGCAATAGACACTAAGGTATTGCTGTAAGGACAAACGGAGGGGAAAATGGAAAAACGCTTGTTAATTCTGGAAGATGGGACAGTATTTGAAGGAGAGGCATTCGGGGCTGATATGGATGTGACCGGAGAAATCGTCTTTAATACAGGTATGACCGGTTATCAAGAATCTATTACAGATCAATCATACAATGGGCAAATTTTGACCTTTACCTACCCGTTAATCGGAAATTATGGAATTAACCGTGATGACTACGAATCGATCACTCCTACTTGTAAAGGGGTGGTTGTTTATGAGTGGGCACGAAGGGCAAGCAATTGGCGCAATCAGATGACCCTAGACGAGTTTTTAAAGTTCAAGAAAATTCCAGGAATTGCTGGTATTGATACGCGGGCATTGACGAAAATCATTCGGCAGCATGGAACGATGAAAGCAACAATAGCCAATGTAGGCGACCAAATGGTGCATCTGCAAGATCAGTTGAAGGCGACCGTTTTGCCGACTGACAATATCAAACAAGTCTCAACGAAAACGCCATATCCAGCACCGGGTTCAGGTCCTAGTATTGTGTTAGTTGATTTTGGATTGAAACATTCGATTCTTCGTGAATTGGCGGCACGCAATTGTAATGTGACAGTTGTTCCCTATGATACAAGTGCAGCAGATATTCTTCACCTTCACCCTGACGGTGTCATGTTATCCAACGGTCCAGGTAATCCAGATGATGTACCGCAAGTGCTAGAAATGATTCGAGGGATTCAAGGGGAAATTCCTCTTTTTGGTATCTGTATGGGACATCAACTTTTTTGTAAGGCTAATGGAGCTCAGACCTATAAAATGAAATTCGGTCATCGCGGTTTTAATCATGCTGTCAGAGAGATTGCGACAGGGCGGATTGATTTTACCAGCCAAAATCATGGTTATGCTGTTAGTCGGGAAAATTTTCCGAGCGAGTTGTTGATTACACATGAGGAAATCAACGATAAGTCTATTGAAGGTGTGCGGCATCGATTTTTCCCTGCTTTTTCAGTGCAATTTCATCCTGATGCTGCAGCAGGACCGCATGATGCCAGTTATCTCTTTGATGAGTTTATGGAAATGATTGATGCTTTTAAACAACGGCATAGTTCATTTTAATCAATGGATTAGGAAATAGGAGAAAGACATGCCAAAACGTACAGATATTCAGAAAATTATGGTGATTGGCTCTGGTCCCATTGTCATTGGACAGGCTGCTGAGTTTGATTATGCAGGAACGCAGGCTTGCTTGTCTTTGAAAGAAGAAGGCTACACAGTCGTTTTAGTTAATTCCAATCCTGCAACGATTATGACAGACAAGGAAATTGCTGATAAGGTTTATATTGAGCCAATTACGCTGGAATTTGTCACCAGAATTTTACGGAAAGAGCGACCAGATGCACTTCTACCGACTTTGGGTGGGCAAACAGGTCTCAATATGGCAATGGAATTATCTAAAGAAGGCATCTTGGATGAACTGGGTGTCGAACTTTTGGGAACCAAGCTGTCGGCTATTGACCAAGCTGAGGATCGTGATTTGTTCAAGCAGCTCATGGAAGAGCTGAAACAGCCTATTCCGGAATCTGAAATTGTTAATAGCGTTGACGAAGCTGTTGCATTTGCTGCTAAGATTGGCTATCCAGTCATTGTTCGTCCGGCATTTACTCTTGGCGGCACAGGCGGCGGTATGTGTGCAGATGAGAAAGAACTTCGTGAAATTGCTGAAAATGGTCTCAAACTGTCACCTGTAACGCAATGTCTGATTGAGCGTTCTATTGCTGGCTTTAAGGAAATTGAATATGAAGTTATGAGAGATAGTGCAGATAATGCTCTAGTTGTCTGTAACATGGAAAATTTTGATCCAGTTGGTATTCATACAGGGGATTCTATCGTTTTTGCGCCAACGCAGACACTTTCAGATATCGAAAATCAAATGCTGCGTGATGCTAGTTTAAAAATTATTCGTGCCCTTAAGATTGAAGGTGGTTGTAATGTACAGCTGGCTCTGGATCCGCATAGCTTTAAATACTATGTCATTGAGGTTAATCCACGTGTCTCACGTTCATCAGCTCTAGCTTCTAAAGCAACTGGCTACCCTATCGCTAAATTAGCTGCCAAAATCGCTGTTGGTTTAACTCTGGATGAGATGATTAATCCAGTTACGGGGACAACTTATGCCATGTTTGAACCAGCTTTGGACTATGTAGTGGCTAAGATTCCGCGTTTTCCATTTGATAAATTTGAACATGGTGAACGTCGTCTTGGAACACAGATGAAGGCGACTGGTGAAGTCATGGCTATTGGACGTAATATAGAAGAAAGTTTGCTCAAAGCCTGTCGTTCTCTGGAAATTGGTGTTGACCATAATGAAATGCCAGAACTAAATCTAGTGGCAGATGATGATTTACTGGAAAAGGTCGTCAAAGCTCAGGATGATCGTCTTTTCTATATATCTGAAGCAATCCGCCGTGGCTATGATATCGAAGAAATTGCAAAACTAACCAAGATCGATTTGTTCTTTCTGGATAAATTACTTCACATCCATGAATTAGAGCAGGAGTTAATGACTCATATTGGAGATGCAAATCTGCTTAGACAGGCTAAGCAAAACGGCTTTGCAGATACTAAATTAGCTCGGCTTTGGAAAATGACAGCAGAAGAAATACGTCAATTTCGTAAAGAGGAGCGAATTCTTCCAGTCTATAAAATGGTTGACACCTGTGCAGCTGAGTTTGAATCAAGCACACCATATTTTTATTCTACTTATGCTTTGGAAAATGAATCAATCAAGTCAGACAAAGAATCTGTTCTGGTGCTAGGCTCTGGACCTATTCGGATTGGTCAAGGAGTAGAATTTGACTATGCGACCGTGCACTCGGTCAAGGCTATTCAAGCAACTGGCTATGAAGCAATCATTATGAATAGTAATCCTGAAACGGTCTCAACAGATTTTTCGGTTTCTGATAAGCTTTACTTTGAACCCTTGACTTTTGAAGATGTCATGAATGTCGTTGAACTGGAAAAACCTAAGGGAGTTATCGTTCAGTTCGGTGGACAAACCGCTATCAATCTAGCTGAGCCATTGTCAAAAGCTGGCGTGAAAATTTTAGGTACTCAGGTAGCTGACCTTGACCGTGCAGAAGACCGTGACCTTTTTGAACAGGCTCTTAAGGATTTGGATATTCCGCAGCCACTAGGTCAGACAGCGACGAATGAAGAAGAAGCGGTAGCAGCTGCTCGTAAGATTGGTTTTTCTGTTTTGGTTCGTCCGTCTTACGTTCTGGGCGGTCGGGCTATGGAGATTGTCGAGAATGAAGCAGATCTTCGTTCTTATATGCGAACTGCTGTCAAGGCTAGCCCTGATCATCCGGTGTTGGTGGACTCTTACATTGTTGGCAAAGAATGTGAGGTAGATGCTATTTCAGACGGTCGTCAGGTCTTGATTCCAGGAATTATGGAGCATATTGAACGGGCTGGAGTTCACTCAGGTGATTCTATGGCTGTCTATCCTCCGCAAACCTTATCTGCTCAAGTGCAGCAGACTATCGCCGATTATACTAAGAAATTGGCTATCGGACTTCACTGTATCGGTATGATGAACATTCAGTTTGTCATCAAAGATGAGAAGGTTTATGTCATTGAGGTCAATCCTCGTGCTAGCCGGACGGTGCCATTCTTGTCGAAAGTGACAAATATTCCTATGGCACAGGTGGCAACTCAACTGATTTTAGGTCAAACTTTGGCGGAGCTAGGGTATGAAGACGGTCTTTATCCAGAAAGCAAACAAGTACATGTAAAAGCGCCAGTTTTTTCCTTTACCAAGTTAGCCAAGGTAGATAGCCTTCTTGGTCCTGAAATGAAATCGACAGGTGAGGTTATGGGAACAGATGCAACTCTTGAAAAAGCTTTATACAAGGCTTTTGAAGCTTCTTATCTACATCTTCCAAACTTTGGCAATGTTGTCTTTACGATTGCAGATGAAAATAAGGAAGAAGCCCTCACATTAGCGAAGCGTTTTGCAGCGATCGGATATAGCATTCTAGCAACACAAGGCACAGCGAAATTCTTTGAGGAAAATGGTGTTTTGACGCAATTAGTTGAAAAAATCGGTACAGATGATCATAATGACATTCCTGCATTTGTTCGCAAAGGTAAGGTTCAGGCGATTATCAATACAGTCGGAACGAAACGAACAGCAGATGAACACGGTCAGGCTATCCGTCAATCAGCCATTGAGCATGGAGTGCCGCTATTTACAGCACTTGATACAGCTGATGCCATGCTAAAGGTCTTAGAAATTCGTAGCTTTATGACAGAAGCAATTTAAAGCAGTATTCTTTTTGTCATGATATATTAATTTCTATGCAAACCTTTTCAATTCGTAAAAAATCTGATATAATGAGAATGAAAAAAAGTTATTAGAGGAGAGTAGCATGTCTAAAAAAATTATTGGGATTGACCTAGGTGGTACATCTGTGAAGTTTGCGATTCTGACCCAAGAGGGAGAAGTTCAAGAAAAATGGTCTATTAAGACAAACATTTTAGATGAAGGTAGTCATATTGTTGATGATATGATTGAATCTATCAATCATCGCTTGCGACTATTGGGACTTGGGGCAGAAGATTTCATTGGAATTGGCATGGGTTCACCTGGTGTTGTGGATCGTGAAAAAGGAACGGTTATTGGGGCTTATAATCTCAATTGGAAAACTTTACAACCTGTAAAAGAAAAGATTGAGAAAGCAACTGGTATTTCTTTCTTTATTGATAATGACGCAAATGTAGCTGCTCTTGGCGAACGTTGGAAAGGTGCTGGTGAAAATCAGCCTGATGTCGTGTTTATGACTCTTGGAACAGGTGTCGGTGGCGGTATTGTTGCGGAAGGAAAATTACTGCACGGTGTAGCTGGAGCAGCTGGAGAGCTGGGACATATCACAGTTGATTTTGATCAGCCGATTCTCTGTACTTGTGGTAAAAAAGGTTGCCTAGAAACAGTAGCTTCTGCAACGGGAATTGTCAATTTAACGCGCCGCTACGCTGATGAATATGCTGGTGATGCAGAGCTGAAACAATTGATTGACAACGGCGAAGACGTTAATGCAAAAATTGTCTTTGATTTGGCTAAAGCTGGTGATGAGCTAGCTCTCATTGTTTATCGAAATTTTGCACGTTATCTTGGTATTGCTTGTGCGAATATCGGCTCAATCTTAAATCCGTCAACAATTGTCATCGGTGGTGGCGTCTCTGCAGCAGGTGAATTTTTACTAGACGGTGTTCGTAAGTTCTATGAAGAAAATTCTTTCCCCCAAGTGCGTACATCCACAAAAATTGCACTTGCAACTCTTGGAAATGATGCAGGAGTCATTGGAGCAGCTTCATTGGTTCTTCAATAATTCTACTAAAATGGAAAAAATAATCCAAATAAGGCATTTACAATTATTACAAAATTTGTTATGATATTAGTTAGTGTGTAATGGAAGCACTAGAAAACGACTAATCCGCTGTGGTCTTGAACTGTAAGATTAGTAAGATAGGAGAAGAAAAATGAATCCATTAATCCAAAGTTTGACTGAAGGTCAACTTCGTACTGATATTCCTGCATTTCGTCCTGGTGACACTGTTCGTGTTCACGCGAAAGTTGTCGAAGGAAATCGCGAACGTATCCAAATTTTCGAAGGTGTGGTTATCGCTCGTAAGGGTGCAGGTATTTCAGAAAACTATACTGTTCGTAAAATTTCTAACGGTGTAGGTGTTGAACGTATCTTCCCACTTCACACACCCCGTGTTGAAAAGATTGAAGTAGTACGTTACGGTAAAGTACGTCGTGCGAAATTGTATTACCTCCGTGCATTACAAGGTAAAGCTGCGCGTATTAAAGAAATTCGCCGTTAATGTAGAAATAACTCTGTCTGTCGGCAGAGTTTTTCTCTAGTCCCCTTAGTTCAATGGATATAACAACTCCCTCCTAAGGAGTAGTTGCTGGTTCGATTCCGGCAGGGGACATAATGTTCCCTCAAAAGTCCTTATTGTTGAAGGGCTTTTGTGTTTTTTGGGTTCAATATTTGCTTGTTATTCTCAATAAAATATAAAAGTAAAGTTTGTTTTGGAAACATCTGACTGAAAGGATAAGAATATGAAGGCTTATTTTATTGGAGGACTAGGTTGCAATTGCTATTATCCCCAGGACTTTTTTAATGTCCTGTCTTTTCCAGTTACTTATCTAGATATGTATGATTCTAGGTTGGAAGAGCAACTGATTTCATTACAGGCGTTGAAAGATTGGTTTATGGCACAAGTTGATATGGATGACGATATTCTGTTAATAGCCCATTCTTTGGGAGCAGATTTAGCAGTTTATCTAACAAGTGTCTATGATAAAATTACGCATCTCGTCTTATTAGATGGTGGATACATTAATATGGATAAAATTTGCCCTTTGAATATAGAAATTGAAGATTCTCTGAATTATCTTCAAACGAATGTTTATGAGAGCCTAAAGAAAGTTGTTATAACTGAAAAACAAAGCTCTGTTATATGGTCAGAAAATTTGGAGAGGGCGGCAAAAGAAAGTTTTGTTTTTGATAAAGTTCAAAAACATTGGCATTTAAGCTTATCTGAAAAGTTAATGACTCACTTATTGACAATAAGACGGCAAGCTTTTAGAAATTTGTCCTTTTTGAAAAATAAAAATGTAATTTTGTTCATTCCAGAAATAAACAAGGAAACACCAATTTGGAAAAAGAGGGCTATACAGACCATCCCGAACTTTCTAAACCTCATAGAAATGACTAGCTGTAGTCATTCATTGTATATGGAAAAACCGAAAGAAATAGCAGCATTACTTGAAGATAAAATGGAAATTAGGTCACTCTTTTGAGAAAAGAGACTTTACTTTGCTCTTTGCCTTTTCTAGGACAAATTTGATGAGATAATCTTCTAAACTAAATTGGAACAATCTGATTTAGTTTTTTTATTTCTATAATTTCTGTATTGTTTTACTACTTATTTTCTTTATTTTTAGTTTCTTTTAAGAAAAAATTCAGTCACTTTTAAGAAAAAGTAGATATGATAGTTCCATTCAAAAGAAAGGACGTAATGAGATGAAAAACTTAAAGTTAAATTTGTTTGTCTGATAAATCTTGGCATTAAAGGAGTTATTGTGGCAATACTCTTTGGAATGCAATCTCTGATCGCTTAAAAATAGAAAGAAAGAATTTGACAAAAATGAAACAAGAGAACACAAGTAAGAAAGAGAAGATGATCATGGTTGAAAGAAGTACCAAATGGTGGATGACTGTTGTATCAAGCGGGGCACTCGCTGTTGGTCTTCTCAGTGGGCTAGGCATTGGCTCTTTAGCGACAAATGCACTCACTCAGCAGGCAAGAGTACAGACAAGCACAACAACTCAGGCACAAAATAATCAACAACAGGGAAATTCGCAGCCAAATCAAGGTGGTCCGGGAATGCGCCCAGGTGGACAAAATGGAAATAATCAAGGCGGTCCAAACGGAATGCCACCCAAACAAAATGACGATCAAAGTGACAATAGTAACAGCCAAAATGGCTCAGGAAACAGTAATAACTCAAAGAAAAAAGCTCCATCAAATGCTGACGGTTCAACCAAATCAGATAAGAATAGTGGCACGACAGAAAATAATGATTCAAATACAACAAATTCTTAATATTTCAGAGGAAGTCATGATATAATAGAATCAGAACGTCAGTAGATTGGTTTTCAAAAAGGTGAAGTGAGAAGAAGTCTTTACTTATACTTAGTTCACGATTAAGGGAATGGGGGCAGAACTGAACATTAAAAATATTTAGTTCGTGTTCTCATCCCCTCAAGCCTCAAAGTACTGTTTTGAGCAATCAGCTACTGCATCGTTAGTTTAGTGCATAACGAATTTTGAAACTGGAGACTTTTGTCCCAAACTCGTATTTTAGAAGGAAAAGCATATGATTAAGATTCTATTAGTGGAAGACGACCTCGGTCTATCTAATTCGGTATTTGATTTTTTGGATGATTTTGCAGATGTCATGCAAGTTTTTGACGGTGAGGAAGGATTGTACGAGGCTGAGAGTGGCGTGTACGACCTTATCTTGCTTGATTTGATGTTGCCAGAAAAAGACGGTTTCCAAGTATTGAAAGAATTGCGTGAAAAAGGCGTTACCACACCTGTTTTGATTATGACAGCCAAAGAAAGTTTGAATGATAAAGGACATGGTTTTGAACTGGGAGCTGACGATTATTTGACCAAACCATTTTATTTGGAAGAGTTAAAAATGCGGATTCAAGCTCTCTTGAAGCGTTCTGGCAAGTTCAATGAAAACACCCTTTCTTATGGCGATGTCACTGTTAATTTATCAACAAACACTACACTTGTAGACGGAAATGAAGTAGAATTGCTCGGAAAAGAATTTGACTTGCTGGTGTATTTCTTGCAAAATCAAAATGTTATTCTACCGAAGACGCAGATTTTCGATCGATTATGGGGGTTTGATAGTGATACAACCATTTCAGTCGTAGAAGTCTATGTTTCAAAAATCCGGAAAAAATTGAAAGGGACGACCTTTGCGAACAATCTTCAAACGCTTCGCAGCGTCGGATATATTTTAAAAGATGCTGAATAAACTTAAAAAAACATGGTATGCGGATGATTTTTCTTATTTCATTCGCAATTTTGGTATTTTTACTCTCATTTTCTCAGCCATGACTTTGATTATCATTCAGGTGATGCGCTCAAGCCTTTATACAACGGTCGATAATAACTTGAAAAGTCTCAGTCAGGATTCCGCTTCTGTCATCAATTTGGCGCTCGCTCGGAGAGTGGGGATGGAACAGAAGTCAGACAACGGAGAGCCTAAAACCGACACGGGTGACAAAGAGCTTACTGATAAACCAAATGTCAGTGCCAATACGGAAGTTATTTTATTTGATAAGAATTATAAGCCAATCATTACAAGCAATAATTTTCTGGGACTTAATAAACTTTCCTTTAATAGCAAGCAATTGGATCGCATTCGGCAAGTCCAGGTTAAAAGCAATTATGGTCGACAAGAAACCTATCGGATGATTTTATTTGAAGTGAAAATCCCAAATTTGGAAACCAATGTCAAATATGCAGCGGCCTTTATCAATATCAGTCAGTTGGAACAAACTAGTCAAAATCATGAGCAGCTGATTGTAGTTGTGATGATTAGTTTCTGGGGAATTTCCTTGATTGCCAGTGTCTATCTGGCTCGAGTTAGTGTTAAACCTTTGTTGGAAAGCGTTCAAAAGCAAAAGAGTTTTGTCGAAAATGCCAGTCATGAGTTGCGCACGCCTCTAGCTGTTTTACAAAATCGTTTGGAGACTTTGTTTAGAAAACCAGAAGCCACCATTATGGAATCAAGCGAAAGCATTGCTTCTAGTTTGGATGAAGTGCGGAACATGAAAATGTTGACGACAAATCTGCTTAATCTAGCACGGCGTGACGACGGGATTAAACCAGAAATTGGCGATGTCGAGCCAAATTTCTTTAATACGACCTTTACCAACTATGAAATGGTTGCCGCAGAAAATGGGAAAACTTTCCGATTTGACAATAGGATTCACCGCATGATTAAAACAGACAAGACCTTGCTGAAGCAATTAATGACGATTCTGTTTGACAATGCTCTGAAATATACAGATGAAGACGGTGTGATTGAATTGACAATCTCTGCAAATGATCGAAATTTGTTTTTAAAGGTTTCAGATAATGGTCCGGGGATTAGTACGGCAGATAAGAAAAAGATTTTTGATCGTTTTTATCGGGTTGATAAAGCACGGACTCGGCAGACAGGTGGTTTTGGTCTAGGCTTGTCGCTTGCAAAGCAAATCACAGAAGCTCTTAAAGGAACTATTACGGTGAAAGATAATAAGCCGAAAGGAACTATTTTTGAGGTGAAGATTGCCATTAGAACGGACAATAGAAAGAAAAAATAAGTCAGGAATAACCTGTATTCATAGGGAAGGTTGTTTCGGAAGATGAGAAAAAACACGAACAAAGTCAGGATTAGTTGTTAGCTATCTTGATCTGTTCGTGTTTTTATCTTGTTTAAAAGCAGAGTTGAATGGTTGAGGCTGGGGAATGTCAACATCATTTTTTTAACTTCCGTCTGCCGGGCGGATGAGTTGTCTGACTTTTGGTTTATGCTGTCAGCTGGGCGGACGAGTTGCCTGACTTTTAGTTTATGCTGTCAGCTGGGCGGACGAGTCGCCTGAGTTTTAGTTTATACTGTCAGCCTGGCGAACAAACTGCCTAAGTTTTAGTTTATGCTGTCAGCTGAGCGGACAGGACTCCCAACTTTCGGTTTGCTTCATCGCCCTAATCGACAGAGAGAAGAATTTGGGTTCCAATCTCGCTATGTTCTTTATTTTATTGCGCAGACCAGACACTAACTGACTTTTCTGCAACTGGGAAATCTGCCCAGCCGTCTTTTTTGATTGTCACGGTTGATGAGCTGTTTCCTAAGTAATCTTTGAATTTCTTACCAGCCCAATTTTTACCGACATACATGCGTTTTGAACTGGCTTGATCGTTTGTTAAGATGACAGCAATCGGCTGTCCGTTGTCTTTTCCTGAACGGGTCCAAGCAATGCAATGCTCGTCGTCAAAATAATCTTTCTGTTTTCCATAGGCTAAGTTGAGACGAATATCTAATAATTTATCAAGAACTGTTTGGAAGCTGTCTTGAGCGAATTCGCCTTTGATACCATAGTAATCTCCATAGAAAACGCAAGGCAGACCTGCTTCACGCAACAAAATGAGAGCGTAAGCAGCAGGTTTAAACCATTCTTCAACAGTTGATTCCAGCGCTTGTCCACGTTGTGTGTCATGATTATCGACAAAAGTAACAGCCGATTTAGGGTGGTTTTTGACAAGCGTTTGTTCAAAAATATTTCTCAAATCATAGTCCGCCCCAGCGCGGCTAGCATCAAATAAGTTGTGGTGCAGTTTGACATCTACTAGATCAAAACGATAGTCAATACTTCCTAAATAATCGTTATTTGCAGTTTCATCACCATTCCAAAACTCTCCAAAGACATAGAAATCTTCTCCATACTTTGCCATAATGTCGCGTATAAAATTTCCCATAAAGAAAGAGTCAATATGCTTAATAGCGTCCAACCTAAAGCCATGAATGCCGGTTATTTCGATAAACCAATCTGCCCAATCATAAAGGTTTTGAATGACTTCTGGGTGCTTAAAATCAAGGTCAGCGTACATGAGATAGTCGAAATTTCCATTTTCATTGTCCACTAAATCATCGTCAGCCCAACCTTTGTTGTCCCCTTGAATGAGGTAAATCCCTGATTTATTTCGCTTAGCGTCATAATCCGTTCCTGTGAAGTGGTACCAATGCCATTCAAAATCATTGTATTTTTTATGGCGACCGGGGAATGTGAACTTGGTCCAGCCTTTTATTTCAAAAGGCTCAGAGAGGGCGACTGTACGATCATTTGGGTCAACTTCAATAACAGTAAATCTCTCTTTGTAATCCGCTGCCGCCTTGTGATTTAAAACGATATCTGCAATGGGTTCAATTCCATTTTCTTTGAGTGCCTTGATTGCGTTCAAATAGTCTTCCTTAAAGCCATACTTTGTCCGAACCGTTCCTTTTTGGTCAAACTCGCCTAAGTCAAATAAATCATAAATGCCGTAGCCGACATCGTTGGAACTAGTGGCTTTAAAAGCAGGTGGCATCCAAACCTTGCGAATGCCTTTAGAAGCCAGATGTGGAGCGTCTGTTGCCAAACGATTCCAATGTTGTCCGTCATTTGGTAGATACCATTCAAAATATTGCATTAATGTTTGATTTTCCATACGAGATACCTCTTTCTGGTCTTGTTGGCTATTATTTTATCAAAATAATCTTAACAGCGCAAACGATTGCGTAAATTTTATAGAGTCAAAGGATGAAAAATAGATTGAAACGATGATTGTTGAGGTATATAATAAGGTCAGCGAGCTATTTTTATAAAAAGTTGAAGGAGCCATTGATGAAAAATAGGATTCAAGATATTTTTGACAAGAGCATGGCGATTGAGAGTTTCACGCATACGAGTTCAGAAAGAAATATTGAAAATTTTCTCAATCACTATATTGGCGGTTTGCCGTATTTTCAGGAGCATTCAGATTATTTTGGCACCTATCAGATTCCGGATGATATTTACCAGCGTAGTGTTAATTGGGCTTTGGTAAAAGGTCATTGTGCAGATACAGTGATTTTGTTTCATCACCATGATACGGTGGATATTGAGGATTTTGGAAATTTAAAGGAATTTGCTTTTGATAATGTTGCTTTGAAAAAGGCTTTAGCGAGTGCTTCACTGGGTCAAGATGTGTTAGACGATATAGCTGCTAACGAATGGCAGTTTGGCCGTGGGTCATGTGATATGAAAGCTGCATTGGCTTTGCAATTGGGAGTGGTAGCAGAATATGCGAGCAAAGCAGAAGGAGAAGTGAATCTTCTTTATTTATCAGTTGGAGATGAGGAATCTTATTCTCAGGGAATGCGTGCTGCTGTAGGTTTGCTTGCTAATCTGAAAAAGAAATTTCATCTGAATTATATCTTGGCGATTGATTCAGAACCATTTGAAAGTCCTTCAGCTCAAGAAAAAGTACTGCATGTTGGAACAGTTGGAAAGATGATGCCTGTCGTGGTTACGCAGGGTATTCTTTCCCACATGAAAGAGCCTCTCAAAGGTATCAATGCTGTTTCACTCCTCGCAAAAGTGGTGGAAAAAATTGACCTTAATCCCCGCTTGTCGGATTCGATTTATGGAGAGCAGGCTCCTTTGCCTTCGTGGTCTTACATGCGTGATTTGAAGGAAAATTATGATGTGTCAACTGTTCTCAGAGCAGCAGGCTATTTTAGTGTTCTTTATTTAGATAAAAGCCCAAAAGAGCTGATGACGACGATTCAACAACTCTGCCAAGAAGCCATTGATGAGTTTTATGAGCGTTATCAGGCTTTGCAGGTAACTTATAAAGAGGATAAAAAAGTCACAAAACCTCATGTATTGACTTATGAAGAGTTAATACAGTTATGTCAAAAGAAGGCTGGATTTGAAGAATTTATGCACAAGGCAAACCAATCTGCTCATGAAGCATTTCAAGCGGGTTCAAGCTATCAAGAAATAACCATTGCAACTGTTCAAAAGGTGTTAGATTTCTATGATAAAAAGGAAGCATTTGTTGTGCTAGCTATTGCACCGCCTTATTATCCTTCTATGAATTGTCGACATCTGAAAAATAGCGTGGTTGATATTGAAAAACTCATTGCACTTTATAGTGGATACTTATCTGACACAGCGGCTGGTCGTCTCGCAGTAGAAGAGTTCTTTATGGGAATCTGTGACATTAGTTACTGTGCTTTAGAAAAATCTGTTAAAGAGTATCAAAAAATTATCGAGAGTATGGCTGTTCCTGAACATTTATATTCGATTGATTTTGAGAAAATTCAGGACATCAATGTTCCTGGCATCAATCTGGGACCTTGGGGAAAAGATTTACATCAGTTAACAGAACGCGTCTATGAAAAGGATATGTTGGAGACGATTCCTCAATTTCTGTTATATTTGCTAGAACATATTGACAGTATTAAAAAATAAAAAAACAAGAGCTATATTCATAACTGAGCTGAATATAGCTTTTGATGTTTATGAAAATTGCGCTAAAAAGTTATCTAGTTCTTTTTGGTTATGAAGAACTATAAATTTGTAGGGATACATTTTTTGAAGTTTCTCATATCGTTTCCGAATATTAGTAGTTCGTCCGTCAAGTAAGATCCAGCGGATAAATTCCCAGTCAAACTTTTCAGGACAGCCTTGTGCCATACTGCCTCTGACCTTACCTCTGTTCTTGGAATAACGCTTTGCAGCCCGTAAAAGACAATCCCAACGCGAGAAATTTAAAAAGATAATTTGGTCTGCTTGCTCCATTCTCTCTTCATAGCAGCAGGAGCTGTAGTTTCCGTCTATCACCCAAGACAGATTCTCGTTTAAGAAAGTCTTGACTTGCTCTTGCATCCAGCTGCGGTCACTCATTTCCCAATTGGGTAGAAACTGCAGCGTGTCTAAATGCAATTTGGGAATAGAGTAATACTGGGCTAATTTGGTCGTTAAAGTAGATTTTCCCGATCCAGAATAACCAATGATTATAATTTTCGTGTCTAGCCTTTCTGTTTTCAGCAACAAAAAAAGCTCCTTTGAGCTCTTTTTACGTTATGCAGATTATTTTGCAAGTTTGCTAGCAAGGCGTGCTTTATCGCGGCTCGCTTTGTTTTTGTGAATCAAACCTTTAGTTTCTGCTTTATCGATAGCTGAGCTTGCAGCACGGAAAAGTTCTTCAGAAGGATTTGCTTCAAATGCTTTAATTGCAGAACGCATAGCTGATTTTTGAGCTGAGTTTTTTTCGTTTTGTTTAACGTTTAATTCAGCGCGTTTGATAGCTGATTTAATATTTGCCAATGTTTTCACCTCCAATGATATACTAACTATCTAATTATATATGAAAACTTGAGATTTGACAAGCCTTTTTATTTTTTTAAGTAAATTTCATCAATTTCATGATTTTCTGTTTTATGAAGAATAATTTCAGCTCGGTTGCGTGTGGGTTCGATATAATCCTGTAAATTGACAAGATTAATAGATTTCCAGACATTTTGAGCAAATTCCATAACTTTGTTTTCTGGCTGAGAAGTGAAAGGATGATAATAGTTATTTGGATCTTCTTTTGCTAACGTGAGCAATTTTTTAAAGCGGTCCAGATACCAAGTTTCGATATTTTCAACTTCCGCATCCACGTAAATCGAAAAATCAAAGAAATCCGTCATATAAAGGCGTTCATTTTGTGGATTTTGGAAAACGTTGATACCTTCAACAATGACAAAATCTGCAGCTGTAACAGACTGTTTTTTATCAGGAACAATATCATAAATTTCATGTGAATAAACAGGGATTTGGTAGTTCTGTCCATTTTTGATATTGTCAAGAAAATCAAGCAGCAGCTCCATGTTATAACTTTCTGGAAAGCCTTTGCGCTTGAGGAGATTTTGCTCCTGCAAGTGAGTATTTGGATAAAGAAATCCGTCCGTCGTCACCAATTCAACAGTAGCATTTGAAAATGTTCTAGATAAAAGGATTTGCAAGAGCCGACTGGTAGTAGATTTTCCGACAGCGACACTTCCAGATACACCTATGATAAATGGTTGGCGCTTGCTCGCTTTTTGTAAAAAAATCCCTTTTGAAAATGCTAAATCTTCTTTTGAGCGCTTATAAATTTGGATGAGGCTGGTCAAGGGCAGATAAACATCTGTCACATCTTGAAGGCTAATCTTATCATTGAAACTTTTGATAGAATTCAATTCTTTTTGCGTCAAAGGCGGGGTTGTTTTACGATGCAGATTTTGCCAAGCTTTTCGACTAATCTTTTCAAAATGGATAAATTCGTTCGTCATATTCACTCCTATAGTTGAAAAATAGTATAACATAATTTCAAACAAATTGTAAACGGTTTACAAATAAAAGGTCTTTATGTTAAAATAGTTTTATGGCTAAAATGTATTTCGCAGAAAATCCAGATGCAGAACATGATATTCACAAATTGAAGGTTCAACTTCTGGGGCAAAATGTGACTTTCTTGACTGATGCAGGAGTATTTAGTAAGAAAATGATTGATTATGGCAGTCAAGCTCTTTTAAAGTGTCTTGATTTTCATAATCAAGAAAGCGTATTAGATGTCGGTTGTGGCTATGGAACATTAGGACTTACTTTGGTCAAAGCTAAAGAAGTCGAAGCAACGCTTGTTGATATAAATCAGCGCGCTCTTGATTTGGCGCGTCAAAATGCTGAGCGCAATCAAGTCCTAGCTACGATTTTTAAATCTAATCTTTATCAAAATGTAGAAGGGAGATTTCATCATATTATCAGTAATCCACCGATTCGAGCAGGGAAACAGGTCGTTCATGAGGTGATTACAGGAAGTTATACGCACTTACTAGACGGGGGCGACTTGACGATTGTGATTCAAAAAAAACAAGGGGCACCAAGCGCAAAAGCTAAGATGGAAGAGGTTTTTGGAAACTGCGAAATTCTAAAAAAAGATAAGGGATATTATATCCTTAGAAGTAGGAAGGAAATATGAGAGTAGTTGATGTTATTCAGAAAAAGCGAGACGGCTTAGAATTAACTAGTGATGAAATCAAGTGGTTAATTGAAGGCTATGTTGCCGGAACTGTGCCAGATTATCAAATGTCAGCTTTTGCAATGGCAGTGTATTTTAAAGGCATGACCACTCGTGAAATATCTGATTTGACCATGACCATGGTAGGGACAGGTCAGCAAATTGATTTGTCAGCTATTTCTGGAATCAAGGTTGATAAGCATTCAACCGGAGGCGTAGGAGACAAGGTAACGCTTGTACTGGTGCCTTTGGTAGCTAGTTTTGGAATTCCCGTTGCTAAAATGAGTGGTCGTGGACTCGGTCACACAGGGGGAACGCTTGATAAATTAGAATCCATTAAAGGATTTCAAATTGAGCGTAGCCAAGAAGAATTTATTAAGCAAGTACAGGATATTGGACTATCCGTCATTGGTCAGTCTGATCAGTTGGTGAAAGCGGATAAATTGCTGTATGCTTTGCGTGATGTGACCGCGACCGTTGATACTATTCCTTTAATTGCAAGTTCTGTTATGAGCAAGAAAATTGCAGCTGGTGCAGATAGTATTTTGCTAGATGTGACAGTTGGTGAAGGTGCATTTATGAAGAACTTGGATGATGCGCGTGCTCTAGCTCGTACTATGGTTGATTTAGGAAAGGCAGTTGGGCGTAAGACGACAGCAGTTATTACTGATATGAGCCAACCTCTGGGAACTAGCATTGGTAATCGTTTGGAAATCCTTGAAGCTTTGGATATCCTGCAAGGAAAAGGACGAGAAGATGTAACAGAATTTATTTGTGAATTAGGTCAAATTATGCTCAGCTTAGCAAATGTCGAAAAAACTGTAGACGAGGTTCGAGAACATCTATTTAATGGTGCAGCTCTTCAAAAATTTGAAGCTATGGTTGCAGCGCAAGGTGGCGATTTAGAAGATTTGTACAGCCCTTCATCAGCAAAATACGTTGTAGAAGTGACTGCAGATGAAGCGGGTTATATTTCTGAATTGCCAGCTATGGAATTTGGTTTATTTGCCATGCGGCTAGGTGCAGGCCGAGCGGTGAAAACGGATGCCTTAGACTTTGAAACAGGAATTGTTTTTGAAAAGAAAGTCGGAGAATCAATCAAAATTGGTGAAATTGTTGCAAAAATTTATGCAAATGCAAAAATTTCACAAGAACTAGTTACAGAATTCAAAAAAAATGTTAAAATAAGTAATGAGCCGAAAAAAGTTCAAGAGATTATTGAAGTAATCGCTTAACTTACAGGAGAACCGAAAATGAAGTTAAATAAATACATCGATCATACGCTTTTGAAACCAGATGCTCAACAAGAGCAAATTGAAAAATTGATTGAAGAAGCAAGAGAATATGATTTTGCAAGTGTCTGTGTCAACCCAACTTGGGTCAGCTTTGCAGCAGAAGGATTACGAGATACAGATGTTAAAGTTTGTACCGTTATTGGATTCCCACTGGGAGCAAATACGCCTGCTGTGAAAGCATTTGAAGCAAGAGATGCTATCAAGAATGGTGCAGACGAAGTGGATATGGTGCTCAACATTGGTGCTTTGAAATCACAAAATCTTGTTTTGGTAGAAGAAGATATTGCAGCAGTAGTAGAAGCTAGTGGTGACACGCTTGTAAAAGTAATTATTGAAGCTTGTTTGCTGACAGATGAAGAGAAAGTAATCGCTTGTCAATTAGCTAAGAAAGCTGGTGCAGACTTTGTGAAGACTTCAACTGGTTTTTCAACTGGAGGCGCTACTGTTCATGATGTGGCTTTGATGAGAAAAGCAGTTGGTCCGAATATGGGGGTCAAAGCTTCAGGAGGCGCTCGCTCATACGAAGATGCAGTCGCATTTATTGAAGCAGGCGCAACGCGTATTGGAGCTTCTTCTGGTGTAGCCATTATGAAAGGAGAAAAAGCTAGTGGCGACTACTGAGTTGATTAATCTAGCTATTGAGACAAGTAAAAAGGCCTACGTTCCTTATTCTCATTTTCCAATTGGTGCTGTACTAGTAGCAAAAAATGGTCAGATTTTTACAGGTGTGAACATTGAAAATGCTAGTTTTGGTCTGACGAACTGCGGTGAGCGGACAGCCATATTTAAGGCTATTTCAGAAGGTGTTACGGAGTTTGAGGAACTAATCGTTTATGGTGAAACTCAAAAGCCCGTTTCTCCGTGTGGAGCTTGTCGTCAAGTAATGGCAGAATTTTTTCCGCAGAATTTAAAGGTAACACTTGTTGCCAAAGATAAATCGACGGTCGTGATGACGGTCAAGGAATTACTTCCATATTCTTTTACTAACTTAGACTAGTTAGTAAAAAAGGTCATTTGACCATAGTTAATCTTGCAACGTTGTTGCACATCTTATTTAGGAGGTTCAGAGATGAACAAGAAACAATGGCTAGGCCTTGGTCTAGTAGCTGTCGCAGCAATTGGACTTGCTGCATGTGGTAATCGTGCATCTAAATCAGATAATAAAGATGCAAAGACGGATTTGAAAGCTGCAATTGTTACAGATACAGGTGGTGTAGATGATAAATCATTTAACCAATCTGCTTGGGAAGGTTTGCAAGCTTGGGGTAAAGAAAATGGATTGACAAAAGACCATGGCTTTACTTACTTCCAATCTACAAACGAATCTGAATTCGCTACAAACCTTGAGCAAGCTGCTTCTAGCAATTACAAATTAGTATTTGGTATTGGATTTGCTCTTCGTAATGCAGTAGAATCTGTTGCAAAGGATCACTCTGATATTAACTATGTTATTATTGATGATGAAATTAAAGGTCAAAAGAATGTAGCTTCTGTACTCTTTGCAGATAACGAAGCTGCTTACCTTGCTGGTGTGGCTGCAGCCAAAACAACTAAAACAAAAATGATTGGTTTTGTTGGTGGTATCAAAGGTGCTGTATTAACTCGTTTTGAAAAAGGTTTTGAAGCAGGTGTGAAATCTGTTGATCCTTCTATTAAGATTGATGTGAAATACGCTGAAAGCTTTGGAGATGCTTCTAAAGGGAAGACAATTGCAGCAGCTCAATATGCAGCTGGTGCAGACGTTGTTTATCAAGTAGCCGGTGGTACTGGTGCTGGTGTATTCAACGAAGCAAAATCTATCAACGAAACTAGAAATGAATCTGACAAAGTTTGGGTCATCGGTGTTGACCGCGACCAAAACGATGAAGGTAAATACAAATCTAAAGACGGCAAAGAATCTAACTTTGTTTTGGTATCTAGCTTGAAAAAAGTTGGTGGTACTGTAAAAGATATTGCTAACAAAACAGCAAAAGATAAATTTCCAGGAGGAAAAACTACAACTTATGGTCTGAAAGACGGTGGAGTAGATTTGACAACTAAGAACTTATCAGATGATGCTAAAAAAGCTGTTGAAGATGCAAAAGCAAAAATCCTTGACGGAAGTATTAAAGTTCCTACAGAATAAATAATAACCTGACACTCAAGAAGCGACCTTCGTGGGTCGCTTTTTTGAGATTGAGCCAGCTTTTGTCTCAGTAAAGCTGGCTAATCTTTTAGTGAGTTTTACTGAAATAAAATAATTTCTGAAAGGAATCAATCATATGGCACATGAGAATGTCATTGAAATGCATGAAATAACCAAGATTTTTGGTGAATTTGTCGCAAATGATAAAATCAATTTAAATCTAAGACGCGGTGAAATTCATGCACTTTTAGGAGAAAACGGAGCGGGCAAGTCCACTCTGATGAATATGTTAGCTGGCTTGCTTGAGCCAACAAGTGGTGAGATTACTGTGAATGGAAAATCAGTAACAATTGATTCTCCATCGAAATCAGCATCTTTAGGAATTGGAATGGTTCACCAGCATTTCATGCTGGTAGAGGCTTTTACGGTTGCTGAAAATATCATTTTGGGTAGTGAAACGACCAAAAATGGTGTTTTAGATATTCGAAAGGCAATCAAAGACATCAAGGAACTATCCGAAAAATATGGTTTAGCTGTGGATCCGACTGCAAAAGTTGAAGATATTTCAGTTGGTGCGCAACAACGTGTTGAAATCTTGAAAACATTGTATCGTGGCGCAGATATCTTGATTTTTGACGAACCAACAGCAGTATTAACTCCTTCAGAAATTGAAGAACTAGAACATATCATGAAAAATCTAGTCAAAGAAGGAAAATCCATTATTTTGATTACACATAAATTGGATGAAATCCGTGCTGTTTCTGATCGTGTAACTGTCATCCGTCGCGGTAAGAGTATTCAAACCGTTGAAATTGGTGGCGCAACGAATAAAGATCTTGCTGAAATGATGGTGGGACGTTCGGTATCCTTTACAACGGAAAAAGAAGCTTCAAATCCAAAAGAAGTTGTTCTATCTATTAAGGATTTGGTTGTGAATGAGAATCGTGGTGTGCCTGCTGTTAAAAATTTATCTTTGGATGTACGAGCTGGTGAAATTGTTGGGATTGCCGGGATTGATGGCAATGGACAAAGCGAGCTAGTTCAAGCAATCACAGGTCTTCGGAAGGTGAAATCAGGTAGCATTACCATTAAGGGGAAAGAAGTCGTTGGCTTATCTCCGCGGAAAATTACCGAAATGCAAGTTAGTCATGTGCCGGAAGACCGTCATCGTGATGGCTTGGTTTTAGATATGATGTTGTCTGAGAATATGGCTCTGCAAACTTATTACAAGGAGCCATTAAGCAAAAATGGAATTTTGAATTACAATAATATCACTTCTTATGCACGAAAGTTAATGGATGAATTTGATGTTCGGGCTGCAAGTGAAAGTGTTCCAGCATCTGCTCTTTCAGGAGGAAATCAACAAAAAGCCATTATTGCTCGTGAAATAGACCGCAATCCTGACCTTCTAATCGTTAGTCAGCCAACTCGTGGATTAGACGTTGGAGCGATTGAATACATTCATAAACGTTTGATTGAAGAACGTGACAAGGGTAAAGCAGTGCTTGTGGTCAGCTTTGAATTAGATGAAATCCTGAATGTTTCAGACCGTATTGCTGTTATTCATGATGGTAAGATTCAAGGTATTGTAACTCCAGCAGAAACTAATAAACAAGAGTTGGGTATCTTGATGGCTGGTGGTGAAATTAAGAAGGGAGATTCAAATGACTAAGAAAACGCAGCAAATTGCGGTGCCTTTGATTTCCGTTGTTCTTGGAATTTTACTTGGTGCCATTATCATGTGGATTTTTGGCTATGATGCTATCTGGGGTTATGAAGAGCTATTCAAAGCTGCTTTTGGTACTATCCGTAGTATTGGTGAAATTTTCCGTGCAATGGGTCCACTTATTTTAATTGCTCTTGGGTTTGCAGTAGCAAGTCGGGCTGGATTCTTTAATGTCGGTTTGCCAGGGCAAGCTTTAGCTGGTTGGATTTTGAGTGGCTGGTTTGCACTTTCGTTTCCTAATCTTCCTCGTCCAATTATGATTCTTGCTACAGTTGTCATTGCAGCAGTAGCTGGTGGGATTATCGGTGCTATTCCTGGTATTCTTCGTGCTTATTTGGGAACAAGTGAAGTTATCGTTACGATTATGATGAACTACATCGTTCTCTATGTTGGAAATGCAATGATTCATAGTTTCCCAAAAAGTGTTATGCAAAGTATTGACTCAAGTGTTAAGGTTGGATCTAATGCAACCTATCAAACAGAATGGCTGCGGGCATTGACCAATAATTCACGGATGAATATCGGAATCTTCTTTGCGGTCATTGCAGTTGTCCTTATCTGGTTTATGCTGAAAAAAACAACGCTTGGATTTGAAATCCGTTCTGTCGGGTTAAATCCAAATGCGAGTGAATATGCAGGGATGTCTGCTAAACGGACGATTATTCTTTCAATGATTATCTCAGGTGCCCTTGCCGGTGTCGGAGGTGTTGTTGAAGGACTTGGAACTTTCCAAAATGTCTATGTACAAGGAAGTTCCCTAGCTGTCGGCTTTAATGGTATGGCCGTTAGCTTGCTGGCAAATAATTCACCAATTGGTATTCTCTTTGCAGCATTCTTATTTGCCGTGCTTCAAGTCGGAGCTCCAGGTATGAACACCGCAACGATTCCAGCGGAACTGGTAAATATTGTAACAGCATCAATTATTTTCTTTGTAAGTATTCATTACATCATTGAACACTTTATCAAACCAAGAAAACAAGCGAAAGTAAAGGGAGGAAAATAAGATGAATTTTGTAACAATGTTAAGTCTGTTAGTTTCCTCTATGCTGATTTATGCAGCACCTTTAATCTTTACTAGTATCGGTGGTGCCTTCTCAGAGCATGCTGGGATTGTCAATGTCGGACTTGAAGGTATTATGGTTATGGGGGCTTTCTCAGGCGTTGTCTTTAACCTTACTTTTGTGAATACCTTTGGAAGTTTAACGCCTTGGTTAGCACTTTTAGTTGGTGGTATTGTGGGACTAATTTTCTCACTCATTCACGCTGTAGCGACTATCAATTTCCGTGCGGATCACGTTGTTAGTGGTACAGTACTTAATTTGATGGCGCCTGCGTTAGCGATTTTCTTGGTAAAAGCTTTCTATAATAAAGGGCAAACAGATAATATTCAAGTATCATTTGGTAAATTTAATTTTCCACTATTATCAGATATTCCTGTCATTGGAGATATCTTCTTTAAACACACCAGTCTAATGGGGTATATTGCAGTTGCGTTTGCTTTCCTAGCATGGTTCATTATGTTTAAGACGAAATTTGGGCTTCGTTTGCGCTCCGTAGGTGAACACCCACAAGCGGCAGACACCCTCGGTATCAATGTTTATCTCATGCGTTATTACGGTGTGATGATTTCAGGTTTTCTTGGCGGTGTTGGTGGAGCGATTTATGCACAATCTATTTCCGTAAATTTCGCTGCTACAACCATTATCGGACCAGGATTCATCTCACTGGCTGCTATGATTTTTGGTAAATGGAATCCAATTGGCGCTATGCTTTCAAGTCTATTCTTTGGGCTATCTCAAAGTTTAGCCGTTATCGGAAGTCAATTACCATTCCTATCACATGTACCAGCTGTGTACCTACAAATTGCACCTTATGTATTGACTATTGTTGTGTTGGCAGCATTCTTCGGAAAAGCTGTTGCACCAAAAGCAGACGGTGTCAATTATATTAAATCAAAATAAACTATTGCAAAAAGCCAAGTTACTTTTCAAAGTAGCCTGGCTTTTTTGATAAAAAAAACAATCATTCTGCTAAGAAGAGCGACTTAGAGAATGATTGTTTTTAAAATGTTTTACATACAATAGACAATAGCAAGATATTGAAGTGCAGAAGCAGCTAGGATAAAGAGGTGCCAAATCATGTGGAAATATGGTTTTTTCTTAGCATAAAATCCTGCACCAACAGTATAACAGAGTCCTCCAGCTAACATCAATCCCCAGAAAATAGGTCCCGTTTGACCAATGATTTGCGGAATAATCAGAATCACTAACCAGCCCATAATAAGATAAAGTGCTAAGCTAAATTTTTCATTAACTTTTTTAGCAAATATTTTATACAAAATACCAAAAATGGTCGTTCCCCATTGAATTGTGATAATAAGATAACCCAACCAATTGTTCATAAGGGATAGTACGACTGGCGTATAACTTCCCGCAATAGCAATGTAAATCATTGAATGATCGATGATCCGTAGAATATACTTATGCGTAGAACCATAGCTCATTGAATGGTAAATCGTTGAAGAAAGAAACATCAGAAATAAACTGATGACAAAAATTGAAACTCCGACAGCAGCAAGCATACCATGTTCTTCATAGCTATAAATGGCTGAGATAGGAAGCAGTACTAACATAACCACAGCCCCGACAGCGTGAGTGACAGCATTGGCAATTTCTTCCCCGAAGCTGAGTTGTTTGCTGAGTTTAAGCGTTTGATTCATTTGTTTTACCTCCTTCTAAGGCTAGAGCTAATTTCTTTGTTTGATGAAATAATTTCACCGTTTGGCAAGCTGCTTCAATAGCAGGTGCGACTGTGTCAGCTTTTTCTTCTCGCATGCAATTAACGAATTCATTATAAAGAGTAGCCGAATCTTTTTCGTCTACCAGAAGTTGAATCGTCTTGATAATATCTGGTATTGGAAAGACAGGTTTTAACGTCGTCAGTACAATCAGACGAGCAATCTGTACGCGATTGTATTTTTTCTTAATTGGCTTTGGAATGTGGGTGTGTTTCACATAATTATTGACCATAGCAGCCGTTAAAGGCTTATCTGTGCTATGAAATGCTTGTTCGTTGACACCATTCACATAGAGGAGAACCTGGTCAAGATAAAGATCTAACTCTGGTAGTTCTTCCCAAGTTGGGAATTTTGTGATTTTCAAAATATCCACCTCTTCCTTATCTAGTCTCGATAACTAGATTATATGATAATGATTGTCTGTTGTCAAGAGAAAAATCATTTGTTCTGCAAAATAACTTTTGATACAATAAGATTATGAAAATTTTAATTCCAACTGCAAAAGAAATGAATCTTAGCCTTAAGCCTCATGGCAAGTGTTTTCTTTCAGAGCAAACAAAAACAATTGTAGCTAGTCTATCACAGTATTCTATTGAAGAATTAGCAGATTTCTATCATATTAGTCTGGAACGTGCAGAAGAAGAGTATATTCATCTTCAACAATTAAAAAATGGGCAAGCCTTGACTTACCCAGCTTTGCATTTATTTGATGGTCTTATGTATCGAAACATCAAAAGAAGTCACTTAACGGAGCAAGAGTTGAGGTATGTAGACAAGCATTTGTTCATCACTTCTAGTCTATATGGTGTTATACCAGTTATGGCGTTGATTTCACCTCATCGCTTGGATTTTTTAGTAAAATGTACTATTTTTGGCAAAAGCTTGAAAAATTATTGGTGCAATGATTATGACGTAGCTATTTCAGATGAGGAAATGATTTTATCTCTGCTATCAAGTGAGTTTGAGACAGTGTTTTCCAAATCTGTGCGTGATAAGATGCTTCGGTTTAAATTTTTAGAAGATAGAGAAGGAAGTTTGAAAGTTCACTCAACTATTTCTAAAAAGGCTCGTGGTCAATTTTTAACTGCCTTAATTGAAAATCAGATAACAAGCAAAGAAGAAATCAAGCAATTGCAATTTGCAGGTTTTGCTTTCCGAGAGGATTTGTCTACGATAAATACCTATGTCTTTGTTAAGGAGAATAAATAAAAACGGAATGATGTAAAAATATCATTCCGTTTTGGGTTGTTTTTAGTCAATAGCTGCTAATAATGCTTCAGCTTGAGCTGCGAGTTCAGCTTGTTTTTCTTCGGAAACTGTCAGTTGACCTGTTCCCCAGGCTTCCGGGTTAACGGCAACACCAGTAAATGGTTCAACAACTTTCATACGAATAAATGGAAGAAGGCTGCGATAATGTTTGAAAACTTCATCTGGAGAAGTTCCATTGGCTACAGAGGAAACTGTTACAAGTTTTTCATTAAGAGCAGAAGGTCCTGATGGGTTTGAAAGGTCAAGCGCACGTGATAGCCAATCTAAGAGATTTTTAACAACTCCTGGAATTGCCCAGTTATAGGTTGGTGAGAAGAGCCAGATAGCATCAGCAGCGAGAATTTCTTCACGAGCTTTGGCAACAGCCGCAGGAGCTGGGCTTTCAATATCTTGATTGAAAAATGGAACATTTTTGAAATCAAGATAAGAAACTTCAGCTTTGCCAGCAAGAATGTTTTCAGCTTGAGAAGCTAACTGATGGTTGAATGAGCCTTGGCGAAGAGACCCGACGATAAATAGCGCTTTTTTAGACATATAAGTCACTCTCCTTTTCTTTTGTACCTGTTTATGTTACAACAAATACCACTAGTTAGTAAGAAATTAGCTCAACTTTTTAAATTTCTTTAAAATCCGAATCAAATCTTCTTTATCTTGCTCTGTTAAAATGTTAAATACTTGTTGAATATTTTGAATATGATCTGGAAGTACCGCTTCAATTTTACTACGTCCTTCTGGAGTCAGTCCGACTAAAAAAGAACGTCGATCAGATGGGCCACAGGTACGAAAAATCCAACCGTCCCGTATCATATTTTTAATGACAACGGTCATATTTCCAGATGTAGCAAGCATTTTATCAATTAAATCTTGAATGCGTAAGTTCCCTTTGCTATAAAGGGTTTCTAAGACTGAAAATTGAGTGGGAGTCAGATTGTGTTGTTTTGCCGCCTGATTTTCAAAAGTTCGAATCGTGCGAATAGCTTTATTTAAAATAATCATGGTTTTTAAATCTAAATGATTTTCTTGAAAAAGTTTTGTAAGTTTGTCCATAACTGTATTTTATCAATAAGTAGTAATAAAATCAAATTTTAGAAAAAGATAGAAAAAAATCATTATTTATAGTATAATGGACGAGTGAAAAATAGAAGAAAAAATGATAGAAATTTCATTATTTGGCAATATATTATTGGAAGTGTGATAGTTTTGGTTGTTCTCACTTTTTCTTTTCTTTACATTTTAAATCTATCTATAGATCCTTACCAATCAGCTAAGGTAACGGCTAGTAAAATTGCTCGTCAATATGCGGATTTGGATAAAGTGGATCGCTTTGCTATTTATAACGGTGAAAAAAGTTATTATAGTCTTTTGGGGAAAAATCGTAAAAAGACGCAGCTTGCTGTTTTAATAGAAGCAGATAGTGATAAAATCTATACTTATGAGTTGTCCAAAGGGATTAGTCAAGAAAAAGCAAAACAAATCGCTAAAGAGATTGGTGCCAAACAAATTGATAAAGTGACATTTGGCTATGTAAAAGAGCAACCAATCTGGGAAGTCAAGTCTGGAACAATTTATTATAATGTTGGATTTGAAACAGGAACATTGCTCAGCAAGGAGGGGCTATGATATTATCAAATCGTGTTTTAGATATGGAAGAAAGTGTAACCTTAGCAGCAGCAGCGCGCGCAAAAGCTTTAAAAGCACAAGGGCGTGACATCCTTTCGCTGACTTTGGGAGAGCCAGATTTTCCAACTCCGAAGAATATTCAAAATGCTGCTATCTCTGCAATAAAAGACGGTAGAGCTAGCTTTTATACGGTTACCAGTGGTCTGCCTGAATTAAAGGAAGCAATTGTAGCATATTTTGCAAAATACTATGGTTATACGATTAAACCAAATCAAGTGACCGTTGCGACGGGTGCAAAGTTTTCCCTTTATACCTTTTTTATGAGTGTCATCAATCCAGGTGATGAAGCGATTATTCCGGCACCGTGTTGGGTTAGTTATGGCGACCAGATTAAGATGGCAGAAGGGATACCAGTTTTTGTTCAAGCGACGGAAGCAAATCATTTCAAAGTGACCGTTGAGCAATTAGAGGCTGCTCGGACAGAGAAAACGAAAGTTTTGGTGTTCAATTCTCCTTCCAATCCAACGGGAATGATTTATACTGCTGAGGAGTTATTAGCGATAGGTAATTGGGCTGTAGAGCATGATATTCTCATTTTGGCAGATGATATTTATGGCCGCTTGGTTTACAATGGAAATGAATTTACACCGATTTCGAGTCTTTCTGAAGCTATTCGCAAGCAAACAATTGTTATTAATGGTGTATCTAAGTCGTATTCGATGACTGGTTGGAGACTTGGTTATGCTGTTGGAGAGTCTGAAATCATTGCAGCGATGAGTAAAGTGGCTGGACAAACGACTTCTAATCCAACTGCTGCTTCCCAATATGCGGCGATTGAAGCTCTAAAGGGTCCTCAAGATACTGTTGAAATCATGCGTCAGGCTTTTGAAGAACGTCTCAATACCATTTATCCTTTGCTTGCAGAAGTTACTGGCTTTGAAGTGGTGAAACCACAAGGAGCGTTTTACCTCTTTCCAAATGTTAAAAAAGCAATGGAGCTGAAAGGCTATTCAGATGTGACAGAGTTTACAACAGCAATCCTAGAAGAAGTAGGTGTCGCTCTTGTAACGGGTGCTGGCTTCGGTGCGCCAGAGAATGTTCGCCTGAGCTATGCGACGGATATGGATACCTTGATAGAGGCCGTTCATCGTATCAAGGCGTTTATGGAGGATTAAAAAATGATCGATCATTTTACCCTTAAGGTAAAGAATTTAGAAGTTTCTAAAGCTTTCTATCAAGCAGCTTTGGCTGCTGGAGGAAAGGATAATGGTGCACCTAGCTAACGTAAAAATTACCATGTGGGATACTATGCGGCCTTTGTGATAGATCCAGACAGGAACAACATTGAGGCTGTTTATCATAAAAAATAAAATAGAAAAGAGAAAAAACATGTCAACAAAATATACTTCAATTATGGATGTTAAAAATCATGTCGGAGAAGAAGTGACGATTGGTGCTTGGGTTGCCAATAAATCAGGAAAAGGAAAGATTGCTTTTCTGCAATTACGCGATGGGACAGCTTTTTTTCAAGCTGTGGCTTTCAAGCCAAATTTCCTTGAAAAATTTGGTGAAGAAGAGGGTTTGAATAAATTTAATATCATCAAACACTTGAACCAAGAAACAGCTGTTTTGGTAAAAGGAATCGTCAAAGAAGATGAGCGCTCAAAATTTGGATATGAATTAGACGTGACGGATATTGAAATCGTTGGAGAGTCTAATGATTATCCTATCACACCAAAAGAGCACGGAACAGACTTTTTGATGGATCATCGTCACTTATGGTTGCGTTCACGCAAGCAAATGGCAATTATGCAGATTCGCAACGCAATTATCTATGCTTCCTATGAATTTTTTGATCGCAACGGCTTTATCAAATTTGATAGTCCGATTTTATCGGGAAATGCAGCAGAAGATTCCACAGAGCTTTTTGAAACAGATTATTTTGGAACTCCTGCCTTTCTAAGTCAATCTGGGCAACTTTACTTAGAAGCAGGTGCTATGGCACTTGGTCGTGTATTTGACTTTGGTCCTGTTTTCCGTGCCGAAAAATCCAAAACACGCCGCCATTTGACAGAATTCTGGATGATGGATGCAGAATATCCATTTGTTACTCATGATGAGTCGCTTGATCTTCAGGAGGCTTATGTGAAGGCTTTGATTCAAGGAGTTTTGGATCGTGCACCACATGCGCTTGAAGTGTTGGAACGTGATACTGATCTTCTTAAAAAATACGTGACAGAACCCTTCAAACGTATTTCTTACGATGAAGTAATTGACCTCTTACAAGAACACGAAAATGATGAAGAAGCTGAGTATGAGCATATCGAACGAGGTGATGATTTCGGGTCACCACACGAAACTTGGATTTCAAACTATTTTGGTGTGCCAACTTTCGTTGTGAACTACCCTGCTAGCTTTAAGGCTTTCTATATGAAACCTGTTCCTGGTAACGAAGAACGTGTGCTTTGTGCAGACCTTTTAGCACCAGAGGGCTATGGAGAAATCATAGGTGGATCAGCTCGTGAAGAAAGCTACGAAAAATTATTAGCGAAGATTGAAGAAAATGGTCTGAACTCTGATGACTACGCTTTCTATCTTGATCTTCGTAAATACGGTTCTGTTCCTCATGCTGGATTTGGACTTGGTTTAGAACGTATGGTGACGTTTGTTGCAGGAACGAAACACATCCGTGAAGCCATTCCATTCCCACGTATGCTCCACAGAATTGAGCCTTAGGAAATGTAAAAACGCCGATTGGCGTTTTTTTTAAATTAAAAGAATATGAAAAATGAATAAGTTAGAAAACTGAACGGAAAGTTCGGTTTCTTCTTAGTAAAGGAAAAAGTATGTCTAGGAGAAGTTACAAAAGAAATATTCCTCTTATGGCAGGAGTGGAATTCTTAGGATTTTTAGGTATTACGAGTTTTTGGATTTTATTCCTCAGTCAAAATGGTATGTCTTTACTGCAAATTGGGCTGTTAGAGAGTATTTTTCATGCAACAGGCATTGTTTTTGAAATTCCGTCAGGCATGTTGGCAGATCGATTTTCTTATAAGACCAATCTGTACGTAAGCCGCTTGACTAGCATTTTATCATCTATTTTAATGTTGACAGGGCAAGGGAATTTTTGGATATATACAATGGCAATGATAATCAATGCTTTGTCTTATAACTTTGATTCAGGAACGAGCTCTGCACTGCTATATGACTCTGCTGTTGAAGCTGGTTTAAAAGACCGTTATTTGAAAATATCAAGTTTGATGTCAGGTGTTTCTGAGGCAGCAATCTCTTTAGGAACGGTACTAGCGGGGTTATTTGTACATGGATATTTGTATATTACTTATTATATCATGATTGCGGTTTCTATTATTGTTTTAATTCTGATTTGGTTGATAAAAGAACCGACAATGAAAAAGAAAAATGACGAAGTGGTCACGATGAAGAAAATAATCCTGACGGTAAAAGAAGAAATGAAAAGTAATCCCAGTCTTTTTACATGGATGATGATTTTTCAATTTGTTGGAACAATAATGTGCATGTTTTACTTTTACTATCAAAAGCAATTGCCAGACTTGGCAGAATGGCAGATTTCGACAGTTATGTTGATTGGCAGCGTCTTAAATATTTTGGCAGTTTCTCTTGCCAGTAAGATTGGGAAAACATGGCATTCTTTTCGGATTTTTCCAGTAGTTGTCAGCTTAACAGGAGCAGCTTATGTACTGTCATTTTTGGGAACACCATTCATGTATATTATGATTTATTTGGCAACAAATGCTCTGTATGCCATGTATCAACCAATATTTTACAATGATTTGCAACAGTATTTACCAAGTTCAGCCAGAGCGACCATGTTAAGTGTTGCTTCAATGATGTTCAGTTTAAGCATGATTATCATTTTTCCGATTGTTGGTTGGCTGATTGACAGTTTTGGTTTTGATCAGACTTTTATTGGATTAGGGCTAGTTCTTATCTTGCTAACGCCACTTTTAGTGATTGTTTTTCAAATGATTCGTAAACAATTGAAATCAATCAAAAATTAGCTCATTATTTATTATCTGCAGTAGTGATTTGTATCTAATTTTTAATTAATGCAACCAGTTGTTGCTGCTTATGATAAAAACAGTAAATATAAGGAAAATTATATACTTATTTTTTACACAACTACAAAATATAATTATCAAATTTAGGAAACTCTTGTTTAAAAATACTATATATTGTAGTTAGTATAAACTGCTATATAATTCCTTAGTGTTATAGATATGATAGGAGGAAAACTTATGCGCGATAATCATCTTCATACTTACTTTTCTTATGATTCAGATGCTGATTTCAGAGATTATTTGGAACATTACGATGGTGAAATCGTGACGACTGAACATCTGGATTTATCTAATCCCTATCCGTATGATGCAGGCTCTCCTCACGATGATATTCCTGATTATGAGTCTTATTCTAGAAAAATAGCTACTCTCAATCGGAAATATGGAAATCGAATCAAAAAAGGAATTGAGATTGGCTATTACAGACCACGAAAGAAAGATATTTTAGCTTTCTTAGAAAATAAAAATTATGATTTAAAACTGTTGTCTGTTCACCATAATGGGAAGTTCGATTACTTAGAAGAACCTGCTTTACAATCTGATAAAATGAAGGTGATTCCAACTTATTTTAAAGAAATGGAAGAAGCTATTGAAAGTATTCCAGCTGATGTTTTGGCTCATTTTGACTATGGTTTTCGTAAATTTAATGTGACGGTTGAAGAACTGAAAAACTTTGAACCCCAACTTCGTACCCTCTTTCAGAAAATGATAGAATACAACTTGGCTTTTGAACTAAATTGCAAGTCTATGTATCTCTATAATCACGAAGATATTTATATCTATGCTCTATCTTTGGTGAAAGAATTAGGCGGGACAAAGTATTCTGTTGGCTCTGATGCCCATACGTTAGAACATTTTCGCTTGAATTTCGACCGAATCCAGCAAATCCTAACGGAATTTGACATAGACGAAGGAATGTTGCTATAAAAAAGGGGTTAGAACAAAAAGTTCTTAACCTCCCATTATATTTGTTTTAGATTACAAGGTGTAGTAGTTGTCGGACATGGAAACATCATAATAAATATTCATATTCTCTGATAATTAAACCATTTTCAAACTCAAAAATATCACAGGATAGTTGACCAAAATCGTTTTTGAAAATAGTAACAATCCGATTTTCATTAGTTGAAAAAGTATGCAAGCAGGAAAATTGAACGTTGCTCTGATGATAGGCTTGCTGAATCTTCAGAAGATAGTCATCTATTCCATGAATGACTGAAACTTCTTGCCCGTGCAATTCCCAAGTAATATCAGAATGTAAAAAACTTTGGTACATTTCCCAATCTTTTTGATTTTCTGCTTGAAAGAATAAGGTTAGTTTTTCTGAATTTGGCATCAATCGCCCCTTTAATGAAACAACTTTTTCCAAAAAGAAGTTTTCTTTTCTGTTTTTTGAGTTGAATCTGTTTGGAAAAACTCAGAAAATTGTTTAGCAATTTCTTTTTCAGCTATTTCTACTGGATGATCACTATGAATGACCAAGCCAAACGGAGAATTCTTGCAGTTACTAGACACGATTGTTGCTTTGCAGCCAAGGTCTTTTGCTATTTTTAAGTAAAAAATTTGATACTGATTGGTAACCTCGGGAGATATTTTCACAGTTACAGGCTGATAGTCCAAGATAATCTTTTGTAACATTTCTTTAAAGTGGTCGTGGATAGGAGCACTATTAGCCTCATCAATGCTACATTCTGCTACGACCCGTTCTTCAAATGTTCCTAAAAATTTTCTTTGCTCATCAGGATTTAATTTTAATCCCCCTTGAGCTTTTTCGATTATTGCTTTGTTTATATCTGTCATAAAGTTAGTATAACATACTTTTTTGAAATTTATCCAAGAAACATTCGGAAATATAAAACGCTTACACAGAAAATTATCGCAAATTTCATAGAAAGGCACGATTTTTCCTTGAAAAAAACTGATTTTTAAGGTATGATAGGAATGTAAATAAAATAACTCAAAGGAGAGTAAAAAATGTCAATTATTACTGATGTTTACGCTCGCGAAGTCCTAGACTCACGCGGTAACCCAACACTTGAAGTAGAAGTTTATACTGAATCAGGTGCTTTCGGACGTGGTATGGTTCCATCTGGAGCTTCTACTGGTGAACACGAAGCAGTTGAACTTCGTGATGGTGACAAATCTCGTTACGGCGGTCTTGGTACACAAAAAGCTGTTGACAACGTAAACAATATCATTGCTGAAGCAGTTATTGGTTATGACGTTCGCGATCAACAAGCTATTGACCGTGCAATGATTGCACTTGACGGTACTCCAAATAAAGGTAAATTGGGTGCAAACGCAATTCTTGGTGTATCTATTGCTGTAGCGCGTGCTGCTGCTGATTATCTTGAAATCCCACTTTACAGCTACCTTGGTGGATTCAATACTAAAGTTCTTCCAACTCCAATGATGAACATCGTCAACGGTGGTTCTCACTCAGATGCTCCAATCGCTTTCCAAGAATTTATGATTGTGCCTGCTGGTGCACCTACATTCAAAGAAGCTCTTCGTTGGGGTGCTGAAATTTTCCACGCTCTTAAGAAAATCCTTAAATCTCGTGGTCTTGAAACAGCTGTTGGTGACGAAGGTGGATTTGCTCCTCGTTTTGATGGAACTGAAGATGGTGTAGAAACTATCCTTGCTGCTATCGAAGCTGCTGGTTATGTTCCTGGTAAAGATGTATTCCTTGGATTTGACTGTGCATCATCAGAATTCTACGACAAAGAACGTAAAGTTTATGATTACACTAAATTCGAAGGTGAAGGAGCTGCAGTTCGTACAGCTGACGAACAAATAGAATATCTTGAACAATTAGTTGACAAATACCCAATCATCACTATCGAAGATGGTATGGATGAAAATGACTGGGAAGGTTGGAAGAAACTTACTGAACGCCTTGGTAAGAAAGTACAACTTGTTGGTGATGACTTCTTCGTAACAAACACTTCTTATCTTGAAAGAGGTATTAACGAAGGATGTGCTAACTCAATCCTTATTAAAGTTAACCAAATCGGTACTCTTACTGAAACATTTGATGCTATTGAAATGGCAAAAGAAGCTGGTTACACTGCCGTTGTATCACACCGTTCTGGTGAAACTGAAGATTCAACAATTGCTGACATCGCAGTTGCAACTAACGCTGGACAAATTAAGACTGGTTCATTGTCACGTACTGACCGTATTGCTAAATACAATCAATTACTTCGCATCGAAGATCAACTTGGTGAAGTAGCTGAATACCGTGGTTTGAAATCTTTCTATAACTTGTCAAAATAATTCAGTTATAATATGAATCGGCTAGTTCTGCTAGCCGATTTTTTCTTTAATAATATTGGTAACTTTTAGGAGGGCGATATGGACAAGATTGAAGAACTGGCTCAGAACATTCAAAGTAGCCAAAATATTGTATTCTTCGGTGGTGCAGGTGTTTCAACTGAATCTGGTATTCCGGATTTTCGCAGCTCAAATGGTATCTACAATATTGAGTTAAACCAGCATTTTTCAGCAGAACAATTAGTTTCGCATACGATGTTTGAACGTTATCCAGAACAGTTTTTTGACTTTTACAAGAAATATCTTATTTATCCTAACGCTAAGCCAAATGTAGCCCATGAATATTTAGCTTATCTAGAAAAGCTAGGGAAATTAAAAGCAATTGTTACCCAGAATATTGATAGTTTACACGAGATGGCAGGAAGCAGGAACGTATTAAAAATTCATGGTAGTGTGGACCGAAATTTTTGTACCAATTGTCATCGTTTTTATGACTTAGAGGATTTTTTGAAATTGCCGGGAATCATTCCTTATTGCGAGGCTTGTGGTTGTGTAGTTAAGCCAGATGTGACTCTTTATGAGGAACCGTTAAATATGGAAGTTTTTTCTCAAGCTATTCAGGTTATCAGTCAAGCTGACCTACTCATCATTGGCGGAACATCGCTAGTTGTTTATCCAGCTGCTAATTTGGTTCATTATTTTCAAGGACGGCACTTAGTTGTTATCAATAAATACAATGTACTACAAGATAGTCAAGCTGACTTAGTCATCAAGGGCAAGATTGGAGAAGTGCTGGATAAGGCATGGAAAGTAATGGGGTAGTCATTTTCAAATCAAATGATGGTTTCAATCATGTGCTTAGCTGTATTTTTTAGAGATAGTAGATTGAAAAATGTCCTCCATGACGGAAATTTTTTAAAATTTCCATTATAATAGACAAAAAGAGGTGAGAAGATGATGTACATTGCTCTTATTGGAGACGTTATTGAATCAAAAAAATACAAGACCGAGCGCAGGCGCAACAGAAATTGTTGCAATTGATGAAAGAGTTGAATCAGCAATATCAGAAATATTTAGTTTCTCCCTTTACAGTCACAGCTGGCGATGAATTTCAAGCTTTGTTTTTACCAAATTCGGATATGTTTCAAATCATAGAACAGCTTTCTATAGCATTTGCTCCTTATGAAATTCGATTTGGGATTGGTGCTGGAGACATGATTACAGAAATTAACAAAGAACAAAGCATTGGTTCTGACGGTCCGGCGTATTGGCTCGCGAGAGAAGCGATTAATTATGTTCATGATAAGAATGACTATGGCATCAATCACATTTCGGTTTCTTTGGCAGACTAAGAAGTCGGTCAGACAATCAATGCTATTTTAGCTGCGTGCTCTTTTATTCAGTCCAAGTGGACAGATGTCCAATATGATGTCCTCAAACAATTACTAGCTGAAAATATATACGATGAAACATTTTCGCATAAAGAAATGGCAAAACTACTTGGTATCACTCCAAGTGCTTTCAACAAACGTATCAAGGCGAGTGGGTTAAAAATTTATCTCAGAAATAAACGAGTTGCTATGAACTTGATGTTAAATGCGATAGAGAAGGAGGAGAAACATGTCTAATTTGTGGGGATTTTCAGACTATTTTGTAAACATCCAATCTTGTTGTTAACCTTATTAGCGCATGTTTTAGCTGATTTTCAATGGCAAAGTCAAAAAATGGCAGATTTAAAATGTCGAAAATTGCCTTATTTATTGCTGCATTTAGCCATTGTTTTTCTTCCGTTGCTGATTTTGAGTACCTTTTTCCCGAAAAATATTATTTACTTTATCGCTGTTTGGCTTAGTCATGTAGTTATTGATTTCCTGAAATACAGGCTCAACACGTTTATAGAAATAAAGAAACTCACAAAGCACGTTTTCATCATTGACCAACTCCTTCATTTGATTTATATTTTTCTATTTTATGCTTTATTAGCTAATAAAATCAACCCACAATGGCTGAAAAATGGAGCGTCAGTTGCTCAACCCCTCCTTTTCTTAGCAATCGTTGGCAAGCCTGTTAATATTTTATTTAAGCTTTTCTTCAGTAGGTATCAGTCAAAGGGAGATAACCAAGACACTATAGCAGGTGCAGGGGCGATGATTGGGATTTTAGAGCGTTTTATTATGGCTTTGTCTCTTATATTTGGGCAGTTCGCTTCCGTTGGCTTAGTCTTTACTGGTAAGTCAATCGCACGGTATAACAAAATTTCTGAAAGTCAGTCCTTTGCAGAATACTATCTCATTGGCTAACTTTTTAGCATGATTAGTGTGTTAATTGTTTTTGGTTTGCTTTATTTGTAATATAAAAACTGTAGTTTAGTGATTGACTACAGTTTCGTTATATTATTGAATTTCATAGCCCATGAGGAGACCATTTTCTTCAGCATAAAAGCTACAAAGTCCAGAAGTCGGGATGACTTCAATAACAGCTTGTGGGAATCTTTTACGAACCATTTCGGAAAATTGCTGGCAAAACTTGGGATTATTTCGATGAGCAATAATGATTTGTCCACCGGCACAGCCTTCTTTGATGAGTTCATCAAAAGCTGCGACTAGTGATTTTTTAGCACCACGCGCCTTTTGAAGCAACTCCAACTTGCCGTCTTGACTGGCTTCGCCGACCATACGAATATTCAGTAATCCTACAACGGCTCCAAGTAATTTGCTCAGCCGTCCGTTTTTGACTAAATTGTCAACTTTTGCAAGAACGAAAAGCAATTTTGTCTTGGTTTGATAGGTTGTAATTTCTTTTATGACTTCTTCATAACTTAAACCTTGACCGATAAGAAGATTAAGCTTTTTGATAATCAAATCATTTTCACCGCCAGCAGAAAGAGTATCAATAATGTGGATATTCACGTCAGGATGGTCTTCAAGATAGAGTCTTTTAGCCACTTGTGCGCTATTATAGCTTCCTGATAGGGTTCCTGTAATGGTGACCACAAAAATATTTGAAGCTCCATCAAAAGCTTTCATATAGTCATCTGGACTAGGGCAAGCAGACTTTGAAGCCGAAGAAGTGGTATACATTTTTTCCATCATATTATCAATATTGAGCTGAGCATTATCTATAAAGATTTCATTGCCCACTTGAATGGTCAGAGGAACACTTTCAAATAAGGTGTCAACAGCAAGGTTTTCGATAGTTCTATAATCACAGCCTGAATCAGCTACAATTTTCCAAGTCATTCAATTCTCCTTTAGTGGGATGATCCCTTAATTAGACATTGACAAAAGGTTTGCCTTTTTTTACAATTATATCATGGAAACATCGCTTTAGAAAGCCTTTACAGTCGGTTGTTACATGTAGAAAGAAAATGTTATGTCGGAACGTAAAATATCGAAAAAATCTTTAGAAAATCTAAAAATATCAAATCGGGAATCTAACCGAATTACAAAAGAATCCTTAGAAATCTCGCTATTGCAATTGTTAGAAAAGAAAGAGTTGACCAAAATTACCATTTCTGAATTAGTAGAGAGAGCGGGTGTCTCGCGAGCAGCTTTTTATCGAAATTATGATTCAAAAGAAGCAATTTTACAAGAGATTTTCCAACGAACAGTACAAAAGATTACCGATAAATTGGAACAATTCAATATGAGAACCGAGCTTTATCAAGTGTGGCTGTTCTTGTTTAAAGAAGTCAAAAAAGAAGCACAAATCCTTAGCTTAGCAGTGGATTATAATTTAGAAAAACTGTTGACAAGTGCTGTGTTTGATATGTTAGAGCAACAAAATTATTCCAGAAAAGAGGCTTCAACGTACATGAATTCTTTTTGGAGTTCGGCAGTGGTTTCTGTTTTGATTAAATGGATAAAAGACGGTATGAGGATTCCAGCAGAGAAGATTGCATCGCTCGGACTTCCGCTTTTTCCACATCGAAAAAATGATAAACTGAGTGATAAGTAAGAAAAGAAGGTGACAATATGGCGACAAAAAGATTGGCTTGGGACGAATATTTTGCAGCACAAGCGCTCTTGATTGCAAATCGCTCAACCTGCAAGCGAGCAAGTGTTGGTGCAGTTATTGTAAAGGATAATAAAGTTATATCAACAGGATATAATGGATCTGTTTCAGGAACGGAGCACTGCATCGATCATGAATGCCTGATAGTTGACGGGCATTGTGTGAGGACTTTGCATGCAGAAGTAAATGCAATTTTGCAAGGTGCAGAGCGTGGAATCCCAAAAGGATTTACTGTTTATGTCACACATTTCCCTTGTCTCAATTGTACAAAGCAGCTCTTACAAGTTGGTTGCAAGCGAGTGGTTTATATCAATCAATACCGTATGGATGATTATGCGCGCTATTTATATAGCGAAAAGAAAGTTGAGCTAGTACATTTGCCAATTGAAAAAGTAAAAGAAGCAATCTCGGAGACTGATTTGATATAACTTTTAAAGTGTGACTTTTGTTTTCTATGAATAAAAGGAAAGAAATTATGACAGAAGAACAACTTCAAAAAGCCTGGCAAGCATTGTTTGACGGGCAATATCAGCTTGCCAAGCAATTCGTTTATCAAATAGACCAAGATAGTTATAGTACACTGAATTTAAAAGCTTATATTGCTTTGGAAGAAAATGATTTTCAGTTGGCTCGTCAGTTTTTAAAAGACTATTATGCTCAAGCTGTGTCTGAAAAGAATCTGGAAGAACAGCATGTAGGCTTACATCAATTAGCGATGGTCGAACGAGAAGAAGAGCATTTTCAAAAGGCTTATGACTTGATAATGGCAGAAGCTGCAATTATTACAGAGAATTTCCCTGATGATGTCCTAAAGACATCGGTCAATTTGTACGAACAGGGGTATTTAAAATTCAAACTTGGAAATATTCACCTTGCAGAAGAACCTTTGCAAGAAACATTAAATTTAGCGTTGCAGACAGATGATTTAGTCAACCATGCTTGTGCTTATCGCGCCTTGGCTGAGGTAAGATTAGCTAAGGGAGATATAAAAATGGCTAAATCTGATTCTCAAAAAGCATTGGCGTGTTTTGAAAAAGCAGGTGATACCGTTGGAGCAGCAGGACTGAAGGACTTAATGACACAGATAAACTCACAAGATAGAAGTTTATAAATAATGTTTGTGAAATAAGATATTCTAATGTAAAAGTTAGAATATTTTTCTTTTTAGAACAATTTTAGCGAACGATAAGATAAAGTTTGCTTAATAAAGTTTTATTTTACCAAAAAATCTTGTATAATAGAATCAAAAAAGAATAAAAGAGGATTGATTATGAAAAAGAAAAAATTCATTATCCCCATTTTGTCAGCATTGCTAATTGCTCCAGCAATTTTAGCACATCAGGTTTCTGCTGATGCTGTAGATCCAACTGCTTCAACAGCACCTGTAGAGCAAGTAGAAGTTCCTAAAGAAAATCAGTCGGTTGCCCCTACGATCGCTCAAGGAGATTCAGCAGTTTCGCCTGCTACTGAAGCTTCCACGGAGAAAGTAACAGAAAAGAGTGAGAACAAACAAGTTGAAACTTCTGTAACTCCAGCCGCTCAAGCGGTTGCTGCACCTACAACTCAATCTGAAAAAGATACGGTTATTCTTCATACAAATGATGTACACGGTCGTATTGTGGAAGAAAAAGGAGTCATTGGCGATGCTAAATTAGCAGCAGTCATTGAGCAAGAACGTGCAAATACTAATCAAACAACACTTGTTGTGGATGCAGGCGATGCTTTTCAAGGGCTTCCGATTTCCAATAGCTCAAAAGGAGAAGAGCGCGCGAATATTTTAAATAAGATTGGCTATGACGCAATGGCGGTCGGAAATCATGAATTTGACTTTGGTTTGGATGAGGTGAAAAAATACAAAGAAATTTTGAAATTCCCTCTTCTTAGTGCCAACACTTATGTCAATGGAGCACGTCTTTTCCAAGCTTCTACGATTGTTGATAAAGACAAGAATGTTGTGGGAGATGAATTTGTGGTTATTGGGGTGACAACGCCAGAAACTGCAACAAAAACACACCCACGCAATGTTCAAGGGGTTACGTTTACAGATCCAATTTCAGAAGTCAATAAAGTCATTGAAGAAGTGGAATCTCGTGCGAAAGCGGAAGGTAAAACTTACAAACATTATGTCGTTTTGGCGCATTTGGGTGTAGATACGACGACACCAGTTGAATGGCGCGGTTCTACCTTGGCAGAAGCATTATCAAAAAATCCTTTGCTAAAAGGAAAACGTGTGACGGTGATTGACGGGCATTCACATACTGTAGAATCAGTAACCTATGGAGACAATGTTACTTATAATCAAACAGGTAGTTACTTGCATAATATCGGAAAAGTAACATACAAATCTGGTCAACTTCTAGGAAATCCTCAACAAATCTCAGCTGATTCAGTGAAAGGAATTACTCCAGATCCAGCTATTCAGCAATTAGTAAACAAAATCAAAGAGAAATATGACCAAGAAAACGCAAAAGTGGTCGTTGCTAATAGCCCAGTTGAGTTAAATGGCAATCGGGAAAATGTGCGTGTGCGGGAAACCAATCTTGGAAATGTCGTAGCAGATGCGCTCTATGAGTACGGGCAAACAGGATTCAGTCATAAGACAGACCTTGCTGTAACTAACGGCGGCGGACTTCGTGAAACAATTGCGAAAGGAAAACCAATCACCAAAGGAGATATCATTGCTGTTCTACCATTTGGTAATACCATTACTCAAATAAAAGTAACTGGGCAAAACATCGCAGACATGTTTGCTAAGTCTTTAGGTTCTATTGTACAAGAAAAAGACGGCAAACCAGTCCTAGATGAAAATGGGCAACCGTTACTTGAACCAAGCGGCGGTTTCCTACAAGTTTCTGGAGCAAAAGTTTATTATGACACTACCTTGCCAGCCGATAAGCGTATTCTTGGCATTGAAATCAAAAATCCTGAAACAGGAAAATACGAAAAATTAAATCTCGCAAAAACTTACTATCTTACAACCAACGATTTCTTGGCTGCAGGTGGTGATGGTTATAGTATGTTGGGCGGGGCTCGCGAAGAAGGTCCTTCAATGGATGTGGCTTTTGCGGACTATTTAGCAAAAACAGACTTAACAGCTTATGCGGTTGTCAATCCTAATTCACGAACTATCTCAATCTCAACTGCACAATACAAGAAACTTCAGGATCAAGCTGCTAACCAAGTGAAGCCAAATGAAACTGGAGAAAAAGAACTTGTGCCAGCAGTCCAAACAAATACAGCTCAAAGAACGGCAACGATTCCAGTCAATGTACATAAACAATTTATGCCTTCAAGTCAAAAGAGCTTGCCAGAAACAGGTACAACAGATACTACCTTTATCAGTTTATTTGGCTTTGTTGTTGGACTTTTAGGATTATCCAGATTTAAAAAAGCTCACAAAGAATAGAATAAAAGGAAGCTAAGATTTTTTATCCTAGCTTCTTTTATTTCTGTTTAGGTTGTTGTTTTGTGATATTCAATCCGAAGGGAATGAGGTTTTCTTGTTTCATCCGAATTCGCTGGATATTATCTTTGTGTCGAACGATAATGATAAGCGCTAGTGCGAGCACAATCACGGTAAAGAGTACATCATAACGTGGCAAAAGAAAGCCAAATAGTGGGAAAATTAAGACTCCCAGAATAGCGGAGGCAGCAGCTGTCACACTTGAAAAGGAAATCATACTAGTCAGATACAAGCAGCTGAAAAAGATGACAGCTAAATAAGTGAAGAAAGTCGGTGAGAAGCCCAGAATGGCACCTGCACTGGTTGCCACGGCTTTACCGCCTTTAAATTCAGCAAAAATGGGGAAGGTATGCCCAAGAACGGCTAAAAGTCCAAAAACGAGAGGAGAAATACCGTTGATATGAAGGAAAAATGGCAATAGTGTCGCAAATGTCCCTTTAAAAAAGTCAAAAATAAAGGTGATGATGCCTGCTTTTTTTCCAAGGACACGAAAGGTATTGGTCGTCCCTGTATTTCCGCTGCCGTATTCTCGGAGATTTTTCTTGTAAAATACTTGTCCAATCCAAAGCCCGGCAGGGATTGAACCAATCAAATAAGCTACTATCAATGTAAAAACTATCTTTATCATGTTTTTATTATACCATGAATTTTGATTTTGATAGTTGAACGACCAGAAATATTTTATAAAATTTGTCTAGGCTGAAAAAATAGCGGTGAGAAGCAGAAAGAATACACTATTTTCTAAAAATCTTTGCAAAATTCACTAAAAACTTGTAAGATAGAAAGGATGAATGATTCAGGAGGTTCCTTGTGGCAAAAAAGGAAATCAATATTAACAATTACAATGATGATGCCATTCAAGTATTAGAAGGATTGGACGCGGTTCGTAAACGTCCTGGTATGTATATCGGCTCAACCGATGCAACTGGGCTTCACCATTTGGTCTGGGAAATTGTTGACAATGCAGTTGACGAGGCTCTGTCTGGCTTTGGCGATAAGATTGACGTGACGATTAACAAAGACGGGAGTTTGACTGTAGCAGACCACGGTCGGGGAATGCCGGTCGGTATGCACGCTATGGGAATCCCGACAGTGGAAGTCATCTTTACAGTGCTCCACGCTGGGGGTAAATTCGGTCAGGGGGGTTACAAGACCTCTGGGGGGCTGCACGGTGTGGGTTCTTCTGTGGTCAATGCACTGTCTAGTTGGCTGGAAGTTGAAATCACACGTGGCGGAACGGTTTATCGGCAACGATTTGAGCAGGGTGGCAAACCTGTTACCAGTCTGGAAAAGATTAGCAAAGCTCCTAAATCAAAAACGGGCACAAAAGTGACCTTTATGCCAGACGATACGATTTTCTCAACGACAGATTTCAAATACAATACCATTTCGGAGCGGCTCAATGAATCAGCCTTTCTCTTGAAAAACGTTCACCTTTCTCTGACAGATGAGCGAACGGGCGAGTCTGTTGATTTTCATTATGAAAATGGGGTGCAGGACTTTGTCAGCTACTTGAACGAGGACAAGGAAACTTTGACACCAGTTCTTTATTTTGAAGGAGAAGAGGGTGGTTTTCAAGTGGAAGTGGCTCTCCAGTACAATGACGGTTACTCAGACAATATCCTATCGTTTGTAAATAACGTCCGCACCAAGGACGGCGGAACGCACGAGACGGGGCTTAAATCAGCTATTACCAAGGTCATGAATGACTATGCAAGAAAGACTGGATTGCTGAAAGAAAAGGATAAAAATCTGGAAGGTTCTGACTACCGTGAGGGCTTAGCGGCTGTTCTTTCTATCTTAGTTCCAGAAGAGCATTTGCAGTTTGAAGGACAGACCAAGGACAAGCTGGGCAGTCCGCTTGCTCGTCCTGCGGTGGATTCGATTGTGTCAGACAAGTTGACTTTCTTCCTCTTGGAAAATGGGGAATTGGCATCTAATCTCATCCGCAAGGCGATTAAGGCGAGAGATGCGCGCGAGGCAGCCCGCAAGGCGAGAGATGAAAGCCGAAGTGGCAAGAAAAACAAAAAAGACAAGGGGCTTTTATCTGGAAAGCTAACGCCAGCTCAATCCAAAAACCCAGCTAAAAACGAACTCTATCTAGTCGAAGGCGATTCGGCAGGTGGCTCTGCTAAGCAAGGACGCGACCGCAAGTTTCAGGCGATTCTGCCCCTACGTGGTAAAGTCATCAATACTGCCAAGGCTAAAATGGCAGATATTCTTAAAAATGAAGAAATCAACACCATGATTTACACCATTGGTGCGGGTGTTGGTTCGGACTTCTCTCTCGAAGATGCCAACTATGACAAGATTATCATCATGACCGATGCCGATACGGACGGCGCCCATATCCAAACGCTCTTGCTGACCTTCTTTTACCGCTATATGCGCCCACTCGTAGAAGCGGGGCATGTCTATATCGCTCTGCCTCCTCTTTATAAAATGTCCAAAGGCAAAGGCAAGAACGAGGTTGTCGAGTATGCTTGGACGGACGGTGAGCTAGAAGACCTGCGCAAGAAATTTGGCAAAGGTGCCACGTTGCAGCGCTACAAAGGGCTTGGGGAAATGAACGCCGACCAGCTCTGGGAAACCACCATGAATCCTGAAAACCGCACCCTCATTCGCGTCACCATTGACGACTTGGCCCGTGCCGAGCGCCGCGTCAATGTCCTCATGGGTGACAAAGTCCCACCTCGCCGTAAATGGATTGAAGATAATGTCAAGTTTACGTTGGAGGAGAGTGGAGAGATGGTGTTTTAGGAGAAGAATATATGGATATACAAAAATTTATTTCTGCTTTAGTTGGAACTGCTGGGTTGGATTTAGATAAGTTTTTAGCGGGATTGGGAATAGACGAAAAACTTGAATATCGGAAAATTCAAACCGCAGTAGAATATTTTAAAGAATTATATATTGAAGAGACATGGTGAGAATCCGAGTTATGATGGTATAGCCAAATTTTGGAAAGAAAATCAAGTTTTTGAAGAACTTGTGAAGATTCGCTATTTATTGAATAGTAAGTATGACAGTTATGAAGGGTTTAAAAATCACCTCAAAACAGAGAATAGTAACCAAGATTTTAATAGTTCTCTGTTATTTGAATTGATGGATGAATTGGACAAATACTTATCTGATACAGTAAAGGATACTTCCAATCTTACGCAAGCTGATATTGCAGTACATAACGAAATGCATGGGCAAACTAGGGATAGAATTGATCACTTGTCAGAAAAAATTGACAGCCTTACTCAGAGAGTTACAGAAAATAACAAGACTCTCGACAACTAGAACAAGAAAAAACAAAAAGTCTTTCCCTCAATAGTGATTTTAATGCCGAGACGGAAGTAGATATAATAAAAAGAATATTGCAAGAAGATTTTCCTATCGGAAATTATAAAACGAATCTTCAAAATTTTTTTCTGATGGGTATAAAAATTATTATCCGGTGAAGAAAAAAGAACAAGATTTTACGTTTGACGAAAAATTTACTTCCATTGAGCAACATTATAATGGCGTTGCTCATTCATAAGAGATGCCTCTTACATCAGGGAGCATTAAAAAAGAAAATTACAGAAAGGATAGTTTGGTTGTATAGCAACTGAACACGGGACTAAGACTTAGAAAAAAGATAAATCGATTGGAGTTCATCGAACCCTGCATCGATTTCCTATTTTTCTACAGAAATTTTCGGCAAGCCGAAACGTCCCTTTGTATTTTATGAGTAACATTCAAAATATGTCCTTGGAGGACATCATGGGAGAGCGTTTTGGACGCTACTCCAAATACATCATTCAAGAGCGGGCTTTGCCCGACATTCGTGACGGACTCAAGCCTGTGCAGCGTCGGATTCTTTATTCGATGAACAAGGACGGCAATACCTTTGACAAGGGCTACCGCAAGTCAGCAAAGTCTGTCGGAAATATCATGGGGAATTTCCACCCGCACGGTGATAGCTCCATTTACGACGCCATGGTACGTATGTCTCAGGACTGGAAGAACCGTGAGATTTTAGTGGAGATGCACGGAAATAACGGTTCTATGGACGGCGATCCGCCAGCCGCTATGCGGTACACCGAAGCTCGCCTGTCTGAGATTGCGGGCTACTTGCTCCAAGACATCGCAAAGGACACCGTGCCCTTTGCTTGGAACTTTGACGATACGGAGAAAGAACCGACCGTATTGCCTGCTGCCTTTCCCAATCTTTTGGTGAATGGGGCGACGGGGATTTCTGCTGGGTATGCGACGGACATTCCGCCTCACAATCTGGCAGAAGTCATAGATGCGGTGGTGTATATGATTGATCACCCCAAAGCCAAGGTTGACAAACTCATGGAGTTTCTGCCGGGGCCTGACTTCCCAACGGGGGCCATTGTGCAAGGGCGAGATGAGATTAAGAAAGCCTATGAGACTGGAAAGGGTCGCGTTGTCGTGCGTTCTCGGACGGAGATTGAAAAGCTCAAAGGCGGCAAAGAGCAGATTGTTGTCACTGAGATTCCTTACGAGATTAACAAGGCTGTTCTGGTCAAGAAGATTGATGACGTTCGGGTCAATAATAAGGTAGCTGGTATTGCGGAAGTACGGGATGAGTCTGACCGTGACGGGCTTCGTATTGCCATTGAACTGAAAAAGGATGCCAATACCGAGCTGATTTTGAATTATCTCTTTAAATATACGGATTTGCAGGTCAATTACAATTTTAACATGGTGGCGATTGATCATTTTACACCGCGTTTGGTAGGGATTGTGCCGATTCTGACTAGTTACATCGCCCACCGAAAAGAGATTATTCTGGCGCGTAGTCGATTTGACAAGGCAAAAGCAGAAAAACGCCTGCATATCGTAGAAGGCTTGATTCGAGTGATTTCTATCTTGGATGAAGTGATTGCGCTCATTCGTGCGTCGGAAAATAAAGCTGACGCCAAGGAAAATCTCAAAGTCAGCTATGATTTCACCGAGGAGCAGGCAGAGGCTATCGTCACTCTCCAACTTTATCGTTTGACCAATACAGACGTGGTGATTCTGGAGGAAGAGCAGGCGGAATTGCGCGAGAAAATTGCCATGCTCTCAGCCATTATCGGTGATGAGCGGACCATGTACAATCTCATGAAGCGTGAACTTCGCGAGGTCAAAAAGAAATTTGGCAATCCTCGTCTTAGTGAATTGCAAGATACGGCTAACGCCATTGAGATTGATACGGCTAGTCTGATTGTGGAAGAAGAAACCTATGTCAGCGTCACTCGTGGGGGCTACCTCAAACGCACCAGTCCACGTTCTTTCAATTCATCAACGGTTGACGAGGTCGGCAAGCGCGAGGACGACCGTCTGATTTTTGTCAGCTCGGCGAAAACCACTCAGCACCTTTTGATTTTTACCAATCTTGGAAATGTCATCTATCGACCGGTACATGAATTGGCAGACATTCGCTGGAAAGAAATCGGGGAACACCTCAGCCAGACCATTACCAATTTTGAGACGAATGAAGAAGTCATCTACACTGAGTTAGTAGATAATTTTGACGAAGGCACTTATTTTGCGGTAACAAAACTAGGGCAAATCAAGCGCGTAGAGCGAAAAGAATTCAGTCCTTGGCGCACCTATAAGTCCAAGTCTGTTAAATTTGCTAAATTAAAAAATGAAGACGACCAAATTATCACACTTTCTCCAATCAAGCTAGACGATGTTATGCTAGTGACCCAGAACGGCTATGCCTTGCGGTTCAATATCGAAGAAGTACCAGTTGTGGGCGCTAAGGCAGCAGGTGTCAAAGCTATCAATCTCAAAAAAGATGATGTCTTAGCAGCAGCTTTTATTGCCAATACTGATTCATTTTATATCTTGACCCAGCGCGGAGCACTCAAGCGAATGGCAGTTGCAGATATTCCTGTGACCAGTCGAGCAAATCGTGGCTTGCAAGTGTTGCGCGAGCTGAAGTCCAAGCCACATCGTATTTTCCAAGCAGGTCCTGTCTTTGGAGAGCAACCTGCAGAACTAGACCTCTTTAGTTCAGATCATCCAACGGCAGAAGAAGAGCAGATTCTTTCTATTGTTTCTAACAAAGGAACGACTTACCAAGTGAATCTTGCTGACCTCGGTTTGTCTGAAAGAACCAGCAACGGTAGCTTTATCTCTGATACTATTTCTGATGAAGAAGTGTTCTCTGCGAATATTAAATAAGTGAAAATCAGTCCAAGCGGCTGATTTTTTGTTCAGGTATAAACTGAAATTAAAAAATTTTCAGAATTTTGCAAAAAAACTATTGAAAATATCTAAAAATAGTGTAAAATAAAAATCATAAAATTAAAAAGGAGAATGTTATGTCAGTAAATCTTGATTGGGAAAATCTTGGTTTTTCCTATATGAAATTGCCTTATCGCTATCTTGCTTATTATAAAAATGGTCAGTGGGAAAAAGGAGAATTGACCGAAGATGCTACTTTGCATATGTCCGAATCTTCTCCTTGCCTTCATTATGGGCAACAAGCCTTTGAGGGAATGAAAGCCTATCGCACGAAAGACGGTAGTGTACAGCTATTTCGTCCAGATCAAAATGCAAAACGTCTGCAACGCACCTCAGACCGTCTCTTGATGCCGCAAGTTCCGACTGATATGTTTGTTGATGCTGTAAAGCAAGTGGTTCGTGCAAATGAAGAATACGTCCCGCCGTACGGAACGGGAGGAACCCTTTATATTCGTCCGCTATTGTTAGGTGTTGGTGACATCATCGGTGTTAAACCAGCAGATGAATACATTTTCACCGTGTTTGCCATGCCTGTTGGAAATTACTTTAAAGGGGGCTTGATTCCAACAAACTTTATCGTTTCTGACAAGTATGACCGTGCTGCTCCTTATGGAACAGGTGCTGCTAAAGTCGGCGGTAACTACGCAGCAAGCTTGCTTCCAGGACAAATGGCGCATGAAAGGAAATTCTCTGATGTTATTTATCTAGACCCAGCTACTCACACGAAGATTGAAGAAGTGGGATCTGCAAACTTCTTTGGAATTACCAAAGACAACGAATTTGTAACGCCGTACAGCCCATCTATCCTTCCTTCTATCACAAAATATTCTCTTCTATACCTAGCAGAACATCGTTTGGGCTTGAAAGCTATCGAAGGAGATGTGCCAATTGATGATTTGGATCGTTTTGCTGAAGCAGGGGCTTGCGGTACAGCAGCGGTCATCTCTCCAATTGGTGGTATTCAGCACGGTGACGATTTCCATGTCTTTTATAGCGAAACAGAAGTTGGACCTGTCACTCGAAAACTCTATAATGAATTAACCGGTATTCAATTTGGCGATGTTGAAGCACCAGAAGGTTGGATTGTAAAAGTTTAAAAATTTTTGAAGCTATCTCTCGATTGAGGTAGCTTTTATTTTCACGTAGCACTTGCTAGTTTTTCTATTTTTTTGTAAAATAGAAACTTGAAAGAGGTATATGATGAGTAAAAAAGATAAAAAGATTGAAATCCAATTGGCAGATAGCAAAGTTAAAATAGGAACTGACCAGTACGAAGGTTATGTTTTATCTATTGGTAAAAAAGTCATTGGTCAAATTGCTGAGTTAGACGGGCAATTTGCTATTATAAAAAACGAAAATGTTGATAGTTTTTATAAAAAAATTGAAAATGCCGTGGAAAAATTGATTGAAACCTATAATTTGGGGAAATAAATGCTTGTGTTTTCTCTTCATCAATGGTATAATAAATACTGTTGATTATGCAGGAGAGGTAGCGAAGAGGCTAAACGCGGCGGACTGTAAATCCGCTCCTTCGGGTTCGGGGGTTCGAATCCCTCCCTCTCCATGAGCGTACTTAGTTTTTAATGGTATGACCACGTTCTTTTTGGGGTATAGCCAAGCGGTAAGGCAAGGGACTT